>CAXHYW010000123.1:0-8218 GCA_964021475.1 uncultured Desulfobacteraceae bacterium
TGATTCCCCTGGCAAGTTCCATCGTTTTCGGACTAATGGTGTCAACGGTGCTGGTCTTGCTGGTGGTTCCCAGTCTCTATGCCATTTTGGGGGATTTCAACCTGGTCCGCATTGAACTACAAAAAACAGATCAATGATATCCATTTTAAATCGATTCTTTATTTCAACTTGGCTATCCGACCTTGATCCAGATACAAAGGATTGATGAACCTAAGGTAAAATTTGATAAATAGGGTTGCCACTAGCAAGCCTGTCACCCGGTATGCCGCCTTGGTCAAAAGCGCATAGGGACGTAGTACTTTAAGTATTTTGAAAAATTCCGCCATTTTAGGCAGCATACTGCTGATCAACCAGACTGCAAGTAAAATGACAATGGCATAAATCGAAATGCTGCTTGATAGTACCGAAATGATGGATGGTGTAAGAAAATAGCTTGCCAGACCGAGGGACAAAAGTAACGGAATCCATAATAAGGGCATACATTTTAGTGCCTTACCAAAGGTAGACTCGGCGACTTTCAGCTGGTCAAGATAGTCCTTCGTCGGTTCTTTCATCCAAGGAGCGATTGCCAAAAACTTCCATGAATCACTTTGATTTTCTACAGTTTTTGTTTGTCTGACTTGCTGGCAGCTGGTTTCGTTCTTGAATTTTTGCAAGTCATCCCGGCTCATTAGATAAGCATCCAACATCAAGGAGCATGCTTCCACTTCGGTGAATGCATCTAAATCCGTACGCATTTTAGACAAGCTATCCTGTACAACGGGATGTACACCGAAATCTTGTAAGCTGGTCGCAGGAATAATCTCATCCGGGTCTTGCGTGTTGGCGGCGTTGACCCAATGCACCTTTCTAAATCCTAAACCTTTGCGCAAACTCAGGAGTGCAATGTTGTTACCGCCATAACTACCAACGAGACGCAACAGCCCTTCGGTTCTTATGCGATCTTGCAAAACGCTGGTAACCCGCAACAAAACAGATAACGGGCCTGTGTCCAGTTGGTTTACCATATCCATTTGCCCCGAAGCATCGCTGACGATGAAACTAGTACAATCATTATCTATAAGGCTATCCACCCCCTGATTGTCGTATACGCCACCATCCACTAATTCTGGGCGAATTTCATGGCGTTTCAGTTGCTTTTTGGTATCATGTTGCTGTTTTGGTGGATCATAATAAAGTGAACTGATCGCCATGGGGTCGAATAGGGCAGGAACACAGGCCGATGCAGCCACTGCGTGTCCCAAGGGGAACTCTTGTTGACAAAAAGTGATGTCGGCGTATGCAGTAGCCCGACGCAAACGAATGGTTTTTTTGTCAATCTGATGGGCTGTCGGATCCATTGATGGTTTTTCACCCTGAGAGGACTCGCCGTCTATGGGCGGTTCGCCCATGGATTTGGCGGTAAACTGCCAAACACGACCGGTATTCAGTGAGGTGGTATTAAGCACTAAGATGGGAACCTTGGCGCTCCGGTTGGTGTTGTGTTGGTTGGGGGAAAAATCGCTGGGACCATCGGGCGGATTAATTTTTAATAGTTGCATCTGGATCGGATTGCCCGAACCCTGTAGCAGGTTTTGATATAGCCAATCGTTATACAGCTCACCGATGCGGTCACTGCGGGAGTAATTAAAATTAACCATTTTCCAATTTGCGGAAAAACTTGAAAACGTTGCCATGCGTATGTTTTTTTCAGTTGCCTTGAGAAAATCAATTTCGATTTGTTTGACAAGTTCCACGTAATCTTGATCGCTGATTTCCGCATCCGGTTTACTTTCCAATATTTTTTTTACATGGAGGTAATATAACGCACCGATAATAGAGCCGCCTGATACCGTTGAAATGACCTCCACATGGCGCAGCAAAGCTTGTTCCGCCATTTGCGCCAATACCCCGATGTGATAGAAAGAAGCGCGTAATCCGCCCCCGGAAAGTCCAAGGCCCAGCCTGTCTGCTTGAGAAGAGATAGTTTTTGACATAATTTCTCCTTTATTATTTAACCAACCGACATGAATTGTTACACCAACCTTAAATAGCGTCAGACGCGATTGATTTTAAGGTTCATTTGCAATGATTAATTCAGTTACTGATTATCTTTGATCGATTTTTGTTCATCCGCACCACCCCAATCCACCATCAAAAAGAGAAGAAACCTCGTTACGCTTGATTGCTCAAGCAGATAGGATATTAATCCTGGTGCGAACAAAAAACTATCATCAACGAGGTGAAACATAATATGACACAAGGCGTATTACCGTTCAAGTACGAAGAAAAAAAATGACACCGGCATGACAGCTGGCAGGTTTAGTCTGTGCAAAACTTCCTGTAACTTATTTCAGGGTATGGTTTTGAAAGATTTGTTGATAAAATTTCTGGCATTTTATTCAAGGGTATGCTTTACTAAATTTTCTTCTATGGTTGCTTTTTATTTCGTTATTATTTTCTGTTTTTGGTTCATTTATTAAGAAATTGTCTGACAAGTCGTTACACATCAAACCGTATGGTTCCACAATTCCGAGTGGTCCATAATTTCAAGGGGAATTTTGACCATGGCCCTGAAAACCATCATTATTGATGATGAACCCTTTGTTCGAAGCGATCTTTCCAACATGCTTTTATCCTATGAAGAGGTCGAGATTGCAGGCGAGGCCGGGAACCTTGTCGACGCCAGAAAACAATTGGCCAAAACCCGATTTGATCTGGTTTTTCTGGACATCTGCCTGCGGGGAGGGACTGGATTTGAATTGATTCCGTTTATTAATCCATCGGCCAAAATTGTTTTTATCACAGGCCATGATGAATATGCCATACAAGCCTTTGAGCTCAATGCACTTGATTACCTGCTCAAGCCTGTGTCCCGGGACCGCCTTAAAAAAACCCTCATGCGGATCGAACCCGGGATGGGAAAATCTGGCTCCGGGTCCCATGATCATGGGATTCTGGTCCATCTGAATTCAGGCCATCAGTTTGTTCCCCCTGATAACATTGTGGTGATTTTATCTTTGGGGGGGAATTATATTTGTGTCCATCTAAAAAATAATGAACGGCTGATTTGCCGAAAAACCCTTAAGGAATGGGAATCTCTTCTGCCGGATTCGGATTTTCTTCGTATTCATCGTTCCATTATTATTAACACCCATTGTATAAAGCGCATCTCCCATGAGAGGGACGGCTCTTCCCGGGTGTTTCTTTTCAATCAAAGCGAAGGCTACAAGGTCAGCAGGCGGTTGGCACCCCGTTTGAAAAAACGAATGTTAATGCTGTCATCCAAGAAAAATACCCACTAACCGTTTAACACAAATTTTCTGCCTTTTGTCACAAAAATATCCAAATGCAATCTCTTTGATCTATGCTTGATGGAAACACCAAAAATGATAGTAAACCCTAGGGAAAAATACAAACAGATGAACAATATTCGCTCTCTTAAAACATTATTGGTGGATGATGAGCCGTTTGTCCGTGCAGATCTTCGCTATATGTTGTCCCGACACCGGGAGGTTGAGGTGGTTTGGGAAACCGGAATATTTGATGAGGCCAAAAAAATATTCCAGGAAACCTCCCTTGATCTTGTTTTCCTGGATATTCAACTGAGAGGTGGAAACGGTTTTGATCTGATCCCCTATATTAATTCTGACGTCACAGATCTCATTATCATCACTGCCCACGAAAAATACAGGAAAAAAGCACTCGAGACAATTGCCCTTGATTTTATTGTAAAGCCTGTTACTCAAGAGGGGCTTGCCCTGGCAATAAAGCATATATATCCTATTGATTAATAAGATTAAACCCGTTATATCATCAATGCTGATGACCTTTGTTATCTTAAGCACCATGGGGTCAACTTCCCATATCCGGGTTAGATTCTATTCTTGTCCCATAATAACCCGATAAATGTGATAACCCAGGTGCATACTTTTTTACAAAAGGGAGCATGATGATGGCCCTGTCCGCTGTTCCGGCAATTTTCTCCAATCCTAAATCAGCAGTCCCAGTCCCCCGTGGCAATTACCAGGTGCTTGTTGTGGATGATGATCCAGATATTCTCCAGGTTGTGGAGAGTATTTTTATACAGGAAGATATAAGCTGTAAGACGGTTTTAAATGGGCAATCCGCCCTGGAGATGGTCGAATCGGGCTTTATTCCAAAGCTTATTCTTTTGGATATCATGATGCCTGGGTTATCCGGCTATGATGTCTGCCGTATCTTAAGGAAAACATTCCTTGCCTCTGAATTGCCCATTATCATGTTAACGGGAAGACGGACGGTTGAGGCTCTTTTGGAAGCGTATCAATCCGGAGCCAATGATTATATCCCAAAACCTTTCTCAAAGGCGGAACTCATCGCAAGAGTCCGGTGTCAACTGGAGTTGCAGCAGGCCTATGGAATCCTCAAAAAAAATCTTTTGCTGGAAAAAGAGGTAAAAACGCAAAAACAAAAAAATGAAACCGCAAGGATTTTGGCAGAAAAAGAGGGAATGGAGAAACTGCGGTATCAGATTAACCCCCATTTTCTTTTTAACGCCCTGGCATCCATCCGGGGAGCGGTTATCAGTGATACCGAGGCTGCCCACAAAATGATTTCCCACCTGGCTGAGTTTTGCCGGCTATCCCTCTCCCAGGGGACACGGGAGACCCATACCATAGACCGGGAAGTGGCCACCATTGAACATTATCTTTCCATGGAAAAAATGAGATTTGGCGAGTATATGAATATTGGGATTGAGATCGAACCGGAAATAAAAGGGGCTGTCATACCGGCCTTTATTCTTCAGCCCCTGGTTGAAAATGCGATCAAGTACGGCACCCTGACATGTCCGGATTTCCTTGAGGTGAAAATAATCATAAAAACACAAGGAACAGGTGACATTTCTATACAGGTATCCAACACGGGTTCCTGGGTTACACCGGCTTCTCATAGCCTGTCCACGGGTATTGGTATTAAAAATATCAAAGAACGATTGAAAACGATTTATTCCGGCAGGGAACGTGTCGAACAAAAAATAGATGATGGACTGGTTCGCATGATTATTATTCTGCCCAATATTTTTTAACCCCGCCTGGCACAAATTGCCTAGCGATTAGCACCGGACTCTTACCGCTTATCACAAATCTCCTACCGTTTATCACTTACCACTTGAAAGTCAATTTCAGGTGAGTCTATCAATGGAAAATGCCATTTTTGTTTTCCCCATAAAGAGGGGGAATGTAACCCAAGGGGCGGAGCTGCGTGCAGGAGAATCTCCAAAAAACGGCTCTGCTAAGGATTTTGGAGAAAGGGCTGCCAACGCTAAGGTGGCATAGGTAATGATTAATTCAGCCATAGGTCATATCACCCGACAGTTGAACCAATACCTTGGAAGGACTTTCAGTCTTAATGAGGATATTGCTTTGATATCAAATATCGCAGAACAGGATGGGACTGTCGCGGTGAATGTGAATAACAAAGTTGCCGTATTCCTTGTCAATGTTGAAAAAGATGAGACACCTGGGTATTTCAAGGAACAGGGCTTTTTGGGGGGGCAAGAAAATATTATCACCCATCCGCCCCTGCATTTGAATCTGTTTTTGATGTTTTCAGCAAATTTTGGTGGACCCAATTATCCGGAAGCCCTGAAATTTCTTTCTCACACCATTGGGTTTTTCCAAAAAAATCCGGTGTTCACCCGCCAGAATTCTCCTGATCTTGATCCAAGAATTGATAAGCTGATTCTAGATATTGAAAACTTAAATATAAAGGACTTAAGCAGTCTCTGGAGTATCATCAGCGGTAAATACCAGCCTTCTGTCCTCTACCGGGTGCGGATGCTTACCTTTGACTCCCGGGATGTGAAATCAAAAGTCCGGTCCGTCTCTGATCCAACAACTTCTGTTAATATGCAATAGGACTTAGGTTATGTCGGCATATAAACTCTTATTTAAAATAGTGATCCGCCATGGGTATTATTCCAACCCCATGGCCTGGGAACTGGATTTTTTCCCCAGTGGGGCTTGTCAAAAGATAATCAACAATGCCGAATTGATTCTGAAAAAAGAAACCAGTGGTATCAGCTTGTTTTTCAATGAAGCAAGTAGGGAGGTCCTAAGGCTTTATGCCGCAGATCCCTTTGAATCTCTCTCCTTTGATTTTAAAGTGTTTTCACGGAATCCTGTATTTGAAAATTTCACACAATTGCCCGCTTCCCCCAAAAAAATTCTGTTTTTCGGGGGAAGTACCGCCTTGCTTCAAGCCGGCGGAGATTACCGGCTGAGCCGTGATCTGTTCGTCTCTGACTCGGATTTAAAATCATTGGAGTCAAGGCAAATTGCCCCCATGCTAACCCGAACAGAACGGCTTATCAGGCCGTTGTGTATTCTTTCCATTGACCCGAAAGAGGCCACCGGGACTTTGTTTGATTCAAAGGAGTATTTTCTTGAATTTGGCGTCAGGCGAACAATCTGGAAATATTATCTTTTGGGAAAGTATACAAAGCAGGCCCTTTCCATTGTTGATCTGGCCAACAAAATTGTGTTCAGCCAGAAGGGCAATGAGAGGATTTGGGGCAACATGGATGCACAGGTCTTTGAATCGGAAAACCCCATACCCCTCACCCAGGTGCCCCTGTGTCAGTTTCAATTAAATAAGCAAAGCGCCAATAGTACCAAAACCCTTGTCAAAAGACTTCCGGCGGCATCTTGTGATCAGCTGGGCCGCAGAATGAACAAAGAAAACCAAAAAGAGTATGTTTCGGAGATTTTTATCAACCCCTAATTTTAAAGAGAGGTGAATATGGGAGCCATGAAAACACCAGGTGTTTATATCGTAGAAAAAAACGCCTTCCCCAATTCCGTCGTCGAGGTTGCAACAGCTGTCCCTGCTTTTATCGGGCACACAGAATTTGCTGAAACCAGAAAGGGCAAAAAAGATTTGCTAAACAAGCCCTGGAAGGTCTCTTCCATGATTGAATTTAACCAGTATTATGGCGGGGGACCCGATCCTGTATTTGGCATCAGTCAAATCGGTTCCCCGGCCGTTACCCCGGTGGCTCCTGTCACGTCTCCTCCGGCCGACGCTGACGCTGCTGAAGGCAAGGATGTGCCGGTGGTACCGAAAAAACCGCCGGTGGTAAAGGCCGGTGATGCTTCCAATGACGGAGATCTGCCGGATCCGGATTTTAATTTCATGGGCATTGGCTATCAATTAAAACAGGAAAAGGGAAATTATCTGCTTTATTATGCCATGCAGCTGTTTTATCAAAATGGTGGTGGCCCTTGCTATATTGTTTCCGTTGGCAATTATGAACAAAAGATTGAGGCCCCGGCCCTGACAGCGGGCATCGGTTCCCTGGTCAAGGAGCAGGAGCCCACAATGGTGCTGATTCCCGAAGCCATTCTTTTGGAAGATGCAAATTGTGTCAGTGTCCAGCAAGCAGCCTTGCAGCATTGTGGCGATAAAATGAAGAACCGGATTGCCATTCTGGATATTCACAAAGGATACAGAGACCGCAAGGATATTGCCGCAGATCCTGACAAAGGGGAGAAAGAAGGCAGCTGTATCGACAATTTTAGAAATGCCCTGGGAATCAATTTTCTTAATTTTTCAGCCGCTTATTACCCCTGGGTGAATACCACCATTGTCCAGGATGCAGACCTGGGATTTGAAAATCTTACACAGGATGCCAGAAAACTGTTGCTGCCGCTTATTGAAGTGGAAAAGGGAATCAGCAAGGAGACTGCCGAAGACCCTAAAAAAGTGCAGCTGGCAGCCGAGCTGAATAAGATGGTGGATCCCAAATTGGACCCGGGTGAAAAACCCCTGCTCAACACCACCCTGGTCGAGAACTCTTCTCTTTATAAATCGATTTTAGAAGAGATCAAAACAAAACTGAATTTGTTGCCCCCGGGTCCCGCCATGGCAGGAATTTACACCATGGTGGACGATACAAGGGGGGTTTGGAAGGCGCCGGCTAATGTCAGTCTTAATTCGGTTGTTTCCCCTTCGGTGAACATTACCCATGAAGACCAGGAAGACCTGAATGTTACCCCCCAGGGTAAATCCATCAATGCCATACGCACCTTTATCGGCGAAGGAACCCTTGTTTGGGGTGGCCGAACCCTGGATGGAAACAGCCTTGATTGGCGGTATATCCAGGTCAGAAGAACCATGATCATGCTGGAGGAATCCATCCGGCTTGCCACAAAAGCCTATGTGTTTGAAAACAATGTGGCCAACACATGGGTCACCA
>CAXHYW010000124.1:0-8149 GCA_964021475.1 uncultured Desulfobacteraceae bacterium
GTATTAATGGCGCAGATGGCATCGGCACCGGCCTCTTCACAGGCCTTTGCAATTTTTGCGATGTCCGGGGCCTGGGGGGTCAGTTTGGCAATCAGGGGAACATCTATCACCTTTTTGACCGCTTTCACCACATCAAAGGCGGATTGCTCGTTCACCCCGAATATCATGCCGTGCTGATCTGAATTGGGGCAGGAAATATTGATTTCAATGAAATCCGGGTGTTTGGCGGTGACAAATTTTGCCACACTCTGGTATTCTTTTACCGATCCGCCATAGATGCTGGCGTTCAAGGGGAAACTTCTTTGGGCAAGCGCCTGCCACTCTTCTTCCATGTGGTCAAACCCTGGGGTGGGAAGGCCCACGGCATTGATCATGCCATGGCCCAGATCGATAACTGTGGGATTTTTATGGCCGTCCCTGGGGGCGGGTCCGATGGATTTCATGGTCACAAGGCCGCATCCGTTTTTGTGGACCCGTTCCAGAATCTGCTTGTTGTTTCCCAGAACCCCAGAGGCGAGCACCAGGGGGTTCTTTAATGATTTACCTAAAAATTGTATGGTCATGGTGATGGCTTTCTTTAAAATTTATCATAAAAAATCATGTCGTCTTCCACCCCGAGATCGTAGAGTGCATTGATAATGGCATCCACCATGGGCGGCGGGCCGCACAGATAGTATTCGATCTCGGTGGGGTCTTCGTGGGCACACAAATAGGCGCTGCACAAATGGGTGTGGATAAAGCCTGTCAGGCCGGTCCAGTTGTCTTCCTTGTCAGGACTTGACAGCGCAATGTGATAGGAAAAATTGTCATACCGGGCATCCAGATCTTCGAATGTCTCGTCATAGAACATCTCTTTTTTAGACCGGGCCCCATACCAAAAAGTTATTTTCCGCTTGGTGTGCAACCCGTCCAGCTGGTTGAGGATATGGCTTCGCAGGGGGGCCATACCGGCTCCTCCCCCGATGAAACACATTTCTCTTTGGGTGTCTTTGGCCATGAAATCCCCATAGGGACCGCTGATCTGGACCTTGTCCCCGGGTTTAAGGCCGAATATAAAGGAAGATCCGAACCCCGGCGGGATGCTTGCCGTACCCGGAGGCGGGGTGGCAATTCTGACATTCATCATCATGATCCCATTGTCATGGGGAGGATTGGCCAGGGAATAGGCCCTGAAACCCGCTTTCTTCCCCCGGGCGCTTAAGGAGAGAAAATTATATTTTTTCCATTCGCTGACATATTTGCTTTGAATATGAAAATCTTTGAAGGCCAAATCATATTCCGGCACATCAATCTGAATATAGGCACCGGCTTTGAAATCCATGGGGATTTCTGGTTTTAGCACCAATTCCTTGATAAAGGTGGCCACATTGTCATTGGACACCACGCTGGCATTGATTTTTTTAATGCCGAAAATGGATTCGGGAATTTTGATTTCCAGATCTTCTTTGACCTTGAGCTGGCAGGACAATCGTATGTTGGACAGTTTGTCCCTGCGGCTCAAATGGGCAAGTTCCGTGGGCAGGATGCTCCCCCCGCCTGAGATCACTTCGCATTTGCACATGCCGCAGGAACCGGACCCGCCGCAGGCCGAGGGTAGAAAAATTTCCTGGTTGGAAAGAGCTGACAAAAGAGAGGGGGTGCCGGAAATCTTTAGGGGGGTTTCTTTGTCATTGTTGATAACCACCGTGTGTTCCCCCTGGCTTGTGACCTTGGCTTCCACAAAAAGCAGTACCGTGACCAGGGCAAATATGACGCCGGAAAAGACCAGTATGCTGATAATATAAATCAAAAGGTTGCCTCCTTTAAAGCGTAATGCCTGAGAACATCATAAATGTCATGGCCATGAGGCCCGCAATGATCATGGTGATGCCGAATCCATCCAATCCCTTGGGAACATCGGCATACTGGGCTTTTTTGCGGATGGCGGCCATGGATACAATGGCCAGCATCCAGCCTGTGCCTGATCCTGCACCGAATACAATGGATTCCACCAGGGTATAATTACGTTCCACCATGAAAAGCGAGGTGCCCAGAATGGCGCAGTTTACGGCGATCAGGGGCAAAAACACCCCCAGGGTGGCATAGAGCAAGGGCGAATACTTATCAATGATCATTTCCACGGCCTGGACAATGGCGGCAATGACGGCAATAAAGGTGATAAATTTTAAAAAGCTTAAATCTATATCGGGAAACCCGGCCCAGGACAAGGCTCCCGGTGCCAGAAGACCATGGTAGATAAGCCAGTTCACAGGACTTGTGACGGTGAGCACAAATATAACGGCAAATCCTAAACCCATTGCGGTTTCAATATTTTTGGAGACCGCAATAAAGGAACACATCCCCAAAAAGTATGCCAGAAGGATATTCCCGATAAACACCGAATTGATAAACAGACTCAATAAATCACCCATTGTTACTCCTTATTTCCTTGCCCTTTACCGCTTTTTTGTTAACTTGGGTTTTACTTTTTAGCCCATGGATATTTTTTTTCATGGGGTTATTTTTTTTCATGGGAGATACCCGGTAAACTGTTCTTGAGCCAGACCAGCAACCCGATAATGAAGAAGGCCCCGGGAGCCAGCACCATGAGCCCCATGTTCTGGTAGCCCGCATCAAACAAAAACTGGGGGATGACGGGCAATCCAAAAAATTTGCCTGATCCCAGCAATTCCCGTAAAAAGGCCACAGAAACCAGGATCATTCCATAGCCGATCCCATTGGCAATTCCGTCCACAAAGGAATCGATGGGGTCATTGGCCAGGGCAAAGGCTTCTGCCCTGCCCAGCACAATACAATTGGTAATGATCAACCCCACAAAAATGGACAATTGTTTGGAGGTATCATAGAAAAAGGCCTTGAGCACCTCATCTGTGACAATGACCAGGGAGGCGATGATGGCCAGTTCCACGATGATCCTGATGTTGGAGGGAATCTTTTTGCGCAAGGAAGATATGAGCATGCTGGAAAATGCCGTGACCACGGTCAGGGCCACGGCCATGACAATGGCCGTGGACATCTTTACGGTGACGGCAAGGGCCGAGCAGATACCCAGTACCTGGTAAGCCACGGGATTTTCTTTCCAGATACCCCGTACCAGTATGTCCATATAGTGGGTTTTCTCTTTTAACATGACGATCCTTTTTTATGGTGTATTTATATGAAACTCCGGCCAAGGTGTTGCAATTATAAGAGTTTCATTTTTAGTTGTGGTCGGAGCAAATACCTTAGCTCCGGCCATGCCGGTTAATCGGATATTTCTTTTAAAGGGGCGCATTAATTTTTTCCCTTAGCGGTAAGATCTTTCTGGCGAAAGGTGATGGAAACCTCTTTGTATTGGGTCAGGGTGGATTTGATCCCTTCTGAAAGATATTTTCCGGTTAGGGTGGCCCCGCTGATTCCGTCCACATAATTTTCCTGGATTTCTTCAGGCAGATTCGAAACTTTTCCCTTGGCTATGCCCACCGAGACAAATTCATTTTGGGAATTGAGAATTTTTTTGCCCTTGAAATTTTTCTGAAACCAGGCAGATTCGATTTCTCCACCCAACCCCGGGGTTTCGGAATGGCTGAACACGGAAAAGCCGGATACGGTCTGGCCATCTTTCTCAAAGGCCAGATATCCTTGAATTTTCCCCCAGAGACCCCGGCTGTTGATGGGCAGGATATATCCTTGTATCACCTCATCTGTCTTGTAATAATACAGATGCAGGGCGCCTGATTCTATGTCTGGTTTCTCGCCGGGTTCCACGCCTGGGTCAATGCCAGGTGTTAGGATTTTTCCCTGGCTGTCCACGATTACCTCCTGGATATGGGTATCATAGAGGGATTTTATTTGTTCTTTGGGCAGTTTTTTATCCGGGGCAATTAGGTTGGCGGCCTTGAGAAGATTGATTTTTCTGTCCAGCTCAATGTTTTCCTGCTGGAATCCCTTTAGGCCGCCAGCGGCTGCCGTGATCAGCAGGCTGCAGATAAGTGAGACCATCAATGCAAATTTGATTACATTTATCCTGGAATTTTTATCCGGTATGCTTTCAGACATTGGGTATCCTCTTTGATGTTTTGTATTTGATAACCATGTGGTCCAGCAAGGGGGCAAATACATTCATGAACAGGATGGCCAGCATGGTCCCTTCCACAAAGGCAGGATTTATCACCCGGATGAGCACGGTGAGAAACCCGATTAAAAAACCAAATGCCCATCTTCCCGGATGGGTGCCGGGAGCGGACACAGGATCCGTGGCCATGAAACAGATGCCAAACAAAAATCCACCGGCACTCAGATGATAAAGGGGGCCTGCATTGGCCCAGGTTTCCTGCCCTCCGGGAATAAGATAAAAGAGGATGGCCGTTACCATAAGTCCTGCGATTCCGCCCAGAATAATGCGGTAATTTGCGATACCTGTGACAATGAGAAAAAGGGCTCCGATAAGACAGCACAGGGCTGATGTCTCGCCGATACTGCCCGGTACAAACCCCATAAACAGATCAGACAATGAAAACCCGGCGGAAGACAAGGCCGTTGTAATGGATTGGCCTTCAACTGCCGTGATGGCAAGAGCCGTGGCACCGGAAACCCCATCCACAGCATCCCTGGCAGCCACCCAGATGTTTCCGGACATGGTCACAGGATAGGAGAAAAAAAGGAATGCCCTGGCCGTAAGGGCCGGGTTTAAAATGTTTCTCCCGGTCCCCCCGAACACTTCCTTGCCAATGACCACCCCGAAGGATATCCCCAGGGCCACCTGCCACAGGGGGATGGTCGCTGGCAGGGTCAAAGGAAACAGCATTCCGGTTACCAGGAAACCCTCGGAAATTTTGTGCCTCCGGACAACGGCAAAAAGGATTTCCCAGAAAAAGCCCACCCCATAGGAGACAAGGATAATGGGCAGCACCACCCAGGCACCCGTGAGAAAAGATTTGCCTATGCCAAATGTTTGGCCCGTGGCAACTCCTGATTGAAACCCGGTATTGTACATCCCGAACAGCAGGACCGGTACAAGGGCAATGAGGACAAAACTCATGTACCGTTTCAAGTCCAGATGATCCCTGATAAATGGCATTATGCAGGTTTTTGGGGAGGGGAAAAAGAAAAAAGTTTTGGTGGCCTCAAAAAGGGGGGCCAATTTCTTATATTTTCCCGATCCTGTAAAATGGGGTTCCGTGTCATCGAATAGTTTTTTTAAGGGGTTCATGCTTTGTCCTTATAATAGGAATCCATTCCATGGGATAGAATTTGGGTCAGTTCTATTTTGGACGGACAGGTATAGGTGCACAGCCCGCATCGGCAGCAATCCAGCAGTCCGTATTCAAGAGCCGTTTCTATCTCATCGCTGTGCAGGGCTTTCATGATGAAATTGGGCATCAGATCATTGGGACATATATTTTCACAATAGCTGCAATTAATACAGGCTCTCTCTTCTCCATGGAGGGTGCAGTCCACCTGTTGGGGACTATTGGAAAAATAAGACAAAAAAGTTTTGGAAACCGTGGGCACGTCCGTTCCCGGTTTCATAAATCCGAACATCTCTTCTTCCCCCGGGGTGTCAATGATATTTAAGGTGTTTTCAAAGAAGCCCAGGTGGCTTTCCAGTTTAACCATTCTGCCGTTGAACTGGCCGGTGGTGATCATAGCTTCCTTGTGAAAACTGCCTGCAAGGGATTTAACCGGGGCGCCCTGCCGGGTCAGGAGATGGGGTTTGCTGTCCCCTTTTTTGGTGACGGTCACAATTTTTTGGATAGGGTATCGACCGGTGAGCAAAAATTTACCCATCATGACCAGGTGGTCTGCGGTCACAGACCAGGCGGTGTTTTGCTCCAGGGATGTTTTTAAGGCAAATAGCACCACCCCGGGGTCCCAGGAAGGATATATGTCCGGAACCTTATGGGTGATATGGGCCATGACAGGCCTAAGTTTTGGCAGATGGCTTTCCCGGGCGGTTACAATGATGGAATCGGAGAATCGTTTCAGCAGGGTAAGTCCGTACTCAAAGGCCTCTTTTTCCCGTTCCATCAGGATTCCCGGATGGGGAGAAAAGATATCATTGCCGTTCAGACAGACAATGATCATGGCCGGAGTATGGGCGCTGTCCGCCGTATCCTTTATCGGGAATTGGCGCAGAGACTGCCAGAGCCCCCCTTGTTTGAGCTTTTGGATCAGATCTTGTTTGGAAATGTTTTGGATGTCGGATTTCGAGACCGGATCAAATTGGATGAATTCTTCTGATGTGCTAAGGTCAATCACCACTTCCTGCAAGCGTCTGCGTTCTCCAAAGACAATTTTTTTCACTGTTCCCGTGCCAGGAGATACATATTGGATGGAGGTGTCCCGTTTGTCGCAGAACAGGGGGGTTCCTATTTTTACCTTCTCATTTTCTTTTACCAGCAGTTTCGGGCGGATATAGGGAATATCCATGGCAGATAGGCCGAGGGTATGGGGTATTGGTAATTTTATGAGGCTTGTATCCGGTATTCCGGCTATTCTGGGCCTAAATCCTTTGGAGACCTTAAGTTTTTCCATCAATTAAATTCCACCATAATAAATTTAGTGTTTAACCCTTAGATTGAATGTCGCTTTTTAGAATCAACGGCTTTTCATTAAAGACAGATCATTTTAGCAAATCTTTATTTAATATCAACCCAAAGGTTTGTCTCTTTGGGATTGATATTAAAATTTTTACAATTATTCTATTTTAAATTGACCGACCATGGAATCCAATTCCTGGGCAAGGAGGGATAATTTTTCTGAATTTTGGGCAATATTTTGACTGTTTGAAAATACCATTGAAATTGAGTGGCTGACATCATTGACATCCTTTGAAACCTGGATGGAAGCCGTGGAGGTGTTTGCCACATTGGCACTGACCTCCTGAACCGCATCTGCTCCCTGGGAAACGTTGAGATCAATTTCTGAAATCGTGCGGGATTGTTCTTCCACCGCATGGGAGATGTTGGTAACAATCTCATTGACTTCATTGATGACCTGGGCGATCCCCTTTATGTCCTCAATGGTGGATGTGGCGGAGTTTTGTATCCAATCAATATTTTCCCTGATCTGTTCTGTGGCCTCGGTGGTCTGGGTGGCAAGACTTTTAATCTCTCCTGCCACAACAGCAAATCCTTTGCCTGCTTCACCCGCCCTTGCCGCCTCAATGGTTGCATTCAACGCTAGCAAATTGGTCTGTTCAGAAATATCATTAATGGTTTCCGATACCTGTCCGATTTTTCGGGCGGCATCCCCCAGGTCATCCACCCGGGAGGAGGCAGATTCCACCTTTGCAACCGCCTTTTTCGAGATTTGACCCGCCTTTTCCGTGCCATGGGAGATCTCTTTGATGGTTTCGTTCATCCGGGTGGTGGAGTCGGCAATCTGCCGGGTATTGGCGGTGAGCTCTTCCATTGCTGCGGCAACAGCATTCATATCTTCACTCATTTGTTCTGCATTCCGGGCAACGCTCCGGGTTTTTTCATCGGAAATTTTTGATTCAGTCGTCAGTTCCCGGGCGACCAGGTTCATGTCCGTGGAGGAATCATTCAAGGTATTTGCCTGGGTACCGATCTGTCGGATACTTTCCTGGAGGGATTTGGCAAATATGTTTAAATTATGTCCTAAAAATTCCATTTCATTGCGGTTTTGCCCGTCCTTGTTTCCGGAGTTGAACCGTTTGGTCAAATCCCCTTTGCTCATTTTTACAGCATTGCTGGCTGCGGCCATCAATTGACTGACAATTTTGCGGATCTGGACCACGCTTAAAATCATCAGGAAAATACCGGCAACAAGACAGATGGTTTGAAATAAGATCAGGTTGTGTACCTTTTTTTCAGATATTTTCTGGAGCATGCCCACGGCTGTGTTCATCTCCTTTAGAAGGGTCAAATTATTTTGGGTGATGAATTCAAGGCTGCTTTGATCTTCTCCTGCTCCCGAAATAACCTGGTCCATGTGCCGGGAAAATACCCTCCACAGGTCCTGCACCTTTAGAAGCTGGGCATGGGCGGGCTCTTCCGCCCTGGGGCAGTCGGCCATGGCACCGGACAGATCAAGGGATAGGGGGGCTTTGCCTGAACTCAGAAGGGCTTGAAGCGTGATATCAAATACCTGGATGGTGTTTTTAACGCTGTCTGCCCCTGGCTTTTCTTTCCCGGGTGCCGAA
>CAXHYW010000125.1:0-8143 GCA_964021475.1 uncultured Desulfobacteraceae bacterium
CGACGCTCTTCCGGTCTCCTGGGCCGTGTCAGGCCACAGGCAAAAGCACGGCAGGACAAGGGAACATAGCCAGACTATTGTGTATTTATAATTGTTCATGCCAATGCGTTCCATAGAAAGAAAAGGCCGGACACAAATACCACGGCACCTGCCCCGCGTAACATAATACGGCCTGCATCCCAGCGATGAACAAGACCAATGAGAATGCCCACTCCGTGCAGACAGCCGGTAGCTATCACAAAACCCATGCTGTAAACCAGGCCGCTTTGCCCTGGTGGTAGCTCAGTACCATGGGCGTGGCCGTGGAAGATGGCAAAAAAGGCAACTATGGCAAGGCAAATGCCCAGTGCCGGTCGCGCCTCAAGGGAGACTAAAATGCCGAGTACAATAGCTGACACGGCAATACCCACCTCGACCCCGGGCAAGGGCAGGCCTATCAGGCCAAACATTCCACCAAAAGCCATCATCATCGGGAAGGCAACCGGCAGCAGCCAGAGTCCCGGGGCACCAAGTTGTGCCCCCCACAAACCCACCGCAACCATGGCCAACACATGATCAAAACCAGATACCGGATGCTGCATCCCTGTTAGAAATCCTCCGGCGCCACCGCTACCAATGTGGGCGTAAAGAGTAACAGGACAAAGAAGAATGATGGTTAAAAATAGTGGGACAAAAAAGCTGTGTTTTTTAAATGAAATCATGTCAGGGTCCCCAAAAGCATGAAAGTTCGTTGGATTGTCCAGAAGGCACCAAGGGACCCGACGGCATAACCCGGAACCATTTGTACCCAGCGCGGCCAGTTGATTTCAAGGGTGCGAAAAGATCGGATCATCCATAATACCAGAAAGACAAAGCTCAATTGTCCCAGTTCGACACCCACATTGAAAAAGAGAAGTGCCCAGGGCAATTCAGTGCTCGGCATACCCGTGGTGGAAAGTCCGCTGGCGAAACCAAAGCCATGGAGCAATCCAAACACAAAAGCCACCATCCATGGATATTTGATTGTAAGGCTTGTTTCTCCCCGCCAGGAACGAACAATCTCCGGCCCCAGAAAGAGGATGCTCAGCGCCACGGTAGCATTGAGGGGAGCAAGTGGTACACTGGCGAATCCAAGAGTAGCAAGCCCTAAGGTCATACTGTGGGCAACCGTAAAGGAGGTAATGGTTTTCAACAACATCATCTTGTCCTTCACAATTATGAGCAGCCCGAGAACAAAGAGAAGATGGTCAATACCGAGCAGTATGTGATGAAAGCCAAGAGTGATATACTCTCCTGCAGTGACGGCCCATGATCGTTCCCCCCGTAGCTCTACATATGGTTTGGTGGGACGGACGATTGCAGTCATCATGGTGCCGTCAAGTCGGGTTAGTCTCACAAAAACATCGGTGATTGTGGACGCAAGGCCCGGGAAATTGACAACATCTCCTTCAATGCTTTTTTTGTTAGTCTTCATCACATGCTGGAAGAGGATTGAATCCGTCATGCGGCGCTGGGTTGGTTGAACGATGTTTTGCCAGTCGGAAGGAAGCTGCAGTCTGACCGGGTGCGGCTTGCCGTAATAGATCGGTGCCCGAAAGATAACATCGTAACGGTCTTCTGCCATTTGTTTGATTTCCAGGGTACCCGGTTGGGATTCATGACCACTGACTGGACTTGCAAGGGCAAAAAAAATAAGGGTAAGAAAAAAAAGTACCAGGAACAAGAGTGAACGCATCATTTTTCTTGCTCCGTGACAGCCTTGGCTTCTGACACAGCCAATATTGATTCCTCTTTATTATCTGGTGGTTCAAAAACAATGGTGTATTTTTTTCTCAGCTTCTCGTAAAGATTATCTTTAAACTGGGTTTTATGGACAACAGACCACTCCTGTTCAACAGCCTTGCGCACTTCACTCAGTTCGGGAAGACGGCTCTCAATTTTTTGACTAACCAAGACCAGATGGTGGCCGTAACCGGATCGAATGGGTCCTGCCCATAAGCCGGGTTCGATTTTCATGATATCAAGGCTGAAGGGTTTTCCAAAAAAACGTGCAATAACACTGGCATCTGAAAGATCGAATGCGTTGGGCAACATCAAATAGTCCCCTATCATACCTGGCAGCATATCTGAGTTTTTCTTGTTTCCTGGTGTGGATAATTCTGCAAGAAGATGGTTCGCCTCTTCAAGGGCCGCAAGCCCTCGTTGATCGCTGTTAAAATATATATGGCGGAATGCCACCTGTGGTTCGCTGCTAAAAGTTTCAGGATGAGCTTCTAAAAATTGTCTGAGTTCTTCATCGGTGGGGATAGCTATCCCTGCAAGATTATCGCTCATGATCTCAAGTTTCTGCTTCAGGCGCTGCCGGATGATAGCATCACCCTGGTCCAGCCCCATGGCCAATGCTTCTCGGTAAAAGATTTCATTGCGCACATAGCTTTTAGTAAGCCCCTGCATTTCCTGCTGCGTTGGGGAACGTTTCCAGGTGCGTGTAAAATTGGCTTTCAGGTAATCTACCTGGCCTAGTGTAATAACAATCCGGCCGGATTGAGGTCCGGCCGGATTGTTGAATAAACCGAAAAGAATGAAGAGCCCTGCACCAATAATTAAAAAGTGAACCAGGGGTTCGCGTAAAAACTTCTTCATCGACAGATGAGCTCCTATGGCGTGTACCAGATCGGTGATGTATAAGCCCGTTCCTGATGAGTCGTCTTGGCTTCCTTCGGGATCTTTACTCCGAATCGGAAGGCATCGTAGACGATCCAACGCGGTGTGGGGATTTCAATTACCCGGGCATAATAAAAAGCCCTCTCCTTTGCGTCAAAATCCGGATCGGTCCAGACCGTACCAAGTTCTGAAGCTCCGATGGTGTTGGTCCAGTTGGCATTTTTAACATCCACGGTGTTGCCGACAGACGGCAGCTTGCCATCCTTGGCAGGTTTACGGTTGTCAGACCAGGCCACATCGTAAACCCTCTCGTGGGTCTTGTTCTTTGCATCTAACCAGCCCTTAACAATCTGGATACGATCGAGATTGGCACCGACCGGATCACGCAGGGAATAGACCATAAAGCTTGGTGCTTTGCCGCCCTTGCGGGCAAATAGGTCACCGCCCATGGAGACACCTTTTTCATACCCACGGAAGGCGGGTTGGCGGCTATTAAGATCGTCTGATGTATAGTCCCAGCCGCCAAAAAAACGTACCATCATACGCGGACCGGTTGTGCCGTAAACCTCACGCCGGGCCATGGCATCAAAGATGCCTTCCCGGGTGTTTTCGGTGGCCCAGACGGCAGCAAGGCCCGAGGCCACAGTTTCCCAGCCCTCAAACACACCAAACTTTGTTTTTGTAAAGGGGTGGGACATACGGTCGGCAGAGGGTTCTCCACCGGAATGCTTGCCAAAGAAATTATCCTCCTCTGCTGTTGCCAGGCCAGTATGGCTGTCTGTGGAGCCAACAAAACCAAATTTATAGGGATTTGTGCCAAGCCGGGCCTCGAGCAGCAAACCGTTCTTAAGCGCCTCTCGGCCGTATTCTCCTGCCAGCATCCCGGGCTTTTTGGTTTCGCTTAGATCAAGGTTCCCGGCGTCCCAGGTCTCATAGTCGGCAAATGCATCATCGGGCGAAAGCCATGGATGTGCCTCACCATCACCTTATTATCTGGGTGATTTCATACATGGGTTCCCACTTGGCCCGCTGCTCAACATAGAATGCATCAAGCTTGCGACCGGTGTATTGCGCATCCACCGGAAACATGAGCCCGTTGGAGAGGTTGCCGTTATGGGCAAGTGCCAGTACGCTGCCGCCGGTTTTCTTCTCATAATTAGTCATCCATTCGTAAAGCTTGAGAGGGTCGGTGCTGCCAATGGGTTCGAGTGTGGTATAAGGCATCACCTGTCCTGCTTTATCACCATTATCCCGGAAGATCACATTGCGGTGCAGGTTATTGCCCATAACAAGCGAGGTCCACTCAGTTCCGATAAGCGCCGTAAAGGTTCCTGGATCATTATAGGCATCAGCGGCTTTCACCACATCGTCCCAGACCGATGCATAGACCTTTGAGCCCGGAGAATAGGCAGCAACTAAATCAGGGTCTATATTGCCCTGTGAAAAATTGGTGATCAGATCCAGGGCCGTATCAACGGCTATCTGGCCTCCGGCGCGCAGCCCTTTTGACCAGCGAGCACCCTGCTCGTAGCGGGTAACCTCGGGTGCGGCAGACGCGAGATCATTGACAAGCCCCATCGCATCGGAGTGGTCGGCAATCACCAGCCAGTCTAAAGGACGGGAGAGTTTCACCGGCTGTCCGGTTGAGGAAAGCACCTGCTCACCCCGGGCAAAACGATAGGCATCCTCAAGTCCCAGTCGGCATCCAAACAAACCGGCGTCCACTGACAATCCGGTATGCAGATGACTGTCCCCCCAAAGTGCCTGGCGGGGAAAACCGGTTTCAGCATAGGGGGAATAGGGTTTTTGTCCGAATCGTTTTTCCAGGGCCTCCCTGTCAACTTGCATTTCACCGATATTCGGATCTGTACCATGAGCAAGTACAACACATAAGAAAAAAGTTGCTGCTGCAAGCATCAATATCTTAAGTTTTTTTTTCCAGTACATTTTTTCCATTCCTTTTTGTATAAATATTTCTGTGCCTATGGCGTATACCATATAGGAGATGAATAAGCTCTTTCCTGTAAGGTCATGGGCACTTCATCAGACATCTTCACATTGTATCGTTTTGCATCATAGGCAGTCCATCTGGGCGTGGGAATTTCAATCACCCTGGCATAATAAAATGCATTTAGAGCTGGATCAAAATCAGGATCTTTCCAGACCGTGATTAACTCAGAAGCTCCAATGGTATTGGTCCAGGTGGCATTTTTCACATCAACTGTATTTCCCACAGCTGAAAGTTTGCCGTTCTTTTGAATTTTCCGTTTGTCTGCATCCGCCCAAACCACATCATAGACTTTTTCACGGGCTTTATTATTTTTGTCAAGCCAGCCTTTTACAATCTGGATACGATCAAGGTTGCCGCTATAGGGATCTTTTAAAGACGCCACAAGAAAAGAAGGGGCTTTACCGGCAGGTGCCTTGTACAGATCCCCCCCCATGGAAACGCCCTTTGCATATCCGATTCGTCCAGGGGTTCGTTTCAGGGCATCAGCCTCTTCAAAATCCCAGCCACCAAAGAACCAGACCGTCATCCGAGGACCGGTACTGGCATAGACTTCTTTTCGTTTCATGGCGTCAAATATGGCTTCCCGGCTGTTCTCCGTGGCCCAGACCGCAGCATAACCGGCTGAAACCTGTTCCCAGCCAAACCATCGAATATCCCCAATCTCACCCACAAGTTTTTTCCATCTATCAGGAGCGGGTTCTTTGCCGCTGTGCTTGCCAAAGAAATTCTCTTCCTCTGCTGTTGCAAGAGATGTATGGGTATCAGTAGACCCCACCATGCCGAACTTATAGGGATTGACCCCAAGTTTCTGCTCAAGTTCCAACCCTTTTTTCAGGGCCTCCCTTGCATATTCATACTGGAGCATCTCTTTTTTTTTGGGATTAGGTCCCAGATTGGCCTTGTCCCAGGGCTCAAAATCTGCAAATTCATCACTGGGAGACAGATAAGGATGTGCTTCTCCGTCTCCTTTGATTTGGGTGACTTCATAAATGGGCTCCCACCGGATACGGGTTTTTGCGTAGGCCTCGGTAATGGGTTTCTTTGTCACAGGATTAATCTCAGGAAACATGAGGCCATTGGAAAGGTTTCCATTATGGGCAAGGGCCAGAACCTGACATCCTGTCTTATCTTCAAAGGTTTCCATCCATTTCCAGAGATCTTCAGGATTCATGCTCTCTGCTGCAGTATAGGGAAGCATCTGTTTTGCCTCATCAGCCCCGCCACGATAAAGCACATTCCTGTGAAGATTGTTTCCACCGGGTGTGGAGGTCCATTCATATCCGATGATAGTGGTGAATTTACCCGGATCATTATACGCTTCTGCGGTTTTTAGATAATCATCCCAAACATTTTTAATAAAAGTTTCATCGGTCAAAATTTCAGGAACATTACCGGCTGTAAACTGTTCTATTACATCCATGGTGGCCATCAAAGCCGTTTCACCGCCCTTAGCGATCCTGTCATGCCAGTCTCTTACAATCGGGTCCCTAAGCAGGTTGGGATTTCCATTTATAATTTCCTTCATGGCTCCCATGGCATCAGAATGATCCGCCACAACCAGAAAGTCCAGAGGACGGGATAATTTGAGGCGCTCCCCATGGGACGAAGATATTTCTTCCCCCCTGGCGAAACGGTAGGCCATTTCAGGATCAAGAGTAACACCGAATGCCCTTGCATCAAGGGAAAGCGCTGTATGGACATGGGTATCACCCCAAAGAACCTTTGTCGGATAATTCTGCCCAGCATAGGGTGAATACGAGGGCTTTTTTATCGCCTTTTCGAGACTCCCCTTGTCCTGGCCGATGACGCTGACATCGTCACCAAAGACCGGGGTTTGAATTAAAAGAAAGACGCAAACCATCAACCAGACAGATAATAGCCGAAATTGATTCATTTTGTTTTACCTTTTTAAAATTTAAAAACCATGCCGATGACCGGTCCGTGGGTCACGGTATCATAGGCAAAATGCCCTTTTGTATTGGCCGTGCCGGTTTCATAGTCCACCCACAGGGCATTATATTCGATATCAAGGCTGATTGTATCTGTGATATGGTACATAATTCCCGCAAGACCAAATGCCGTGAAATCCGAAGACAGACCCAAACCGCCGATATCCCCCCGCAAAAGAAAGGTCCATTTGGGGGCCACATCAAAAAAGGCCCTAGCCCCCACAAACCCATCCCACCAGCTCTCATTGACAGTGGTGCTGACAGCACCCGGCCAGAAAGAGGGATCTAGGACCAGGTGAACCTTGTTTCTCCACCGCCGGGCACCGGCATAAATATCGAATTTCCCAAAATCCGCCGGAACCCGCCGGAACCCGAATATCTCTATAATGGTCTGCCTTGTTCCTGCGGTAATCACACCGTTCAGAGGTCCGGAACTCTCTTTTTCAAGGTCCATGAATCCATAGTCAAATGCCAGCCCCCATTTTTGTTTGTAGATACCTTCCAGGCGGATCATGGCTGCAAGTTCCAGGTTATCAAGGATGTCGCTTGTACTGACATCCACGTCTCCACCGTTTGTGCGGCCCACACTGGCATCGCCGTTTATATTTGCAAGCATTGCATAGGGGGTGATTAAAAACTCCCAGTTTTTATCGGTTTTTGTATTCTCTGCAGAGGCCAGGGTCACAGGCAGGACCATAAGTATAGTTACCAGGAAGAATAGGGTAATACGCAGTTTTAAAAAAAAACGGCATTCTTTTTGAGCAGCCATTGAAATCACTCCTTGGAATTTAAGAATTTTGATGTTCTCAGGTTTTATCTGATAACCTCTGTCTATTTGCATAGAATCAAGGCTCCTGTCAAGGATTCAAGCAGAATCTTGAGCAGTCTTCTCGGGCCACTAAGGCCTCTAAACCATATAGTTCAGATTAAATTTTTATGTCAGTTGATACTTTTTTTGACAGTTTATTCAGATGTTATCCTGGCAGGGTGTACCTCGGTACTTATGCCCGAATTGCTGAGTTTAGTAAATGAAACTTGCGAAACTTTTATATCTGTTATAGTAAATATGACCGTTTCTAATCCAAAGAAGAATCTGGATAAATATCACGTTTAGTCAACATTTTAACAGGAGAATATCAATGAAAGTATTCGCAATTGCAGTTGTTACGGCCTTTATAATGAGTTTTGGTGCCAACGGCGTCTTGGCCGCTGACAAGAGTACCCATGGAGACCAAACCCTCCATGAGACATTGTGCGATATCGGCCTTAAATTTCGCGATCAGGTCAAGTCGGTGATGGACCAGTACAAAGGACTTGCCCAGGCCAACAAACAGCTCAAAGAGGCGGGTGCCTCCTACCAAAAATCTTTGACAGCCGATACCGAAAACCTTTCCCGTTATACCACAGACGAGCAGTTGACAGGGATGGCAGGTATATACACCTTTGATGCCGGTTATGCCGCGCTGTTTCTCCAGAAAAAAGATATGGGTAAGTAGATCGGAAGAGCACACGTCTGAACTCCAGTCACTCCGGAGAATCT
>CAXHYW010000126.1:0-8120 GCA_964021475.1 uncultured Desulfobacteraceae bacterium
GGGGAATTTTATAGGTTTTGTTTTTATACTAAAAGACTTAAGCGAACTCAGGTCCTTGGAGATTGAAATTCAGAGAAAAGAGAAGTTTGCTGCAGTTGGTACCCTTGCTGCGGGCATTGCCCATGAGGTCAGGAATCCATTAAGCTCGATAAGGGGGTATGCAACATTTTTTGGAAGCCTATTTGAGAATGGTACTGAAAACCAGAAAGCTGCTAACATCATGGCAGAAGAAGTTGATCGGGTAAATAGAGTTATTTCAGAACTGCTTGAATTTGCAAGGCCCGTAAATTTAAAATTAGAGAAAACGGATATTACAGAATTTATCAATAATTCTCTGAGAATTATTAAGTATGAAGCTGAAATGGCCAATGTCAATATAATAACTTCCATTGACAGCACAATACCAATAATTGAAATTGATAAGGACCGGTTTAGCCAGGTCCTGCTCAATCTATATATCAATGGCATTCAGGCCATGAAAAACGGAGGCGATCTTATTGTTAAAATAAGACTTAAAAAAAAGGATGTTGTTTTTGAAATTTCAGATACAGGCATTGGAATTTCCCCTGAAGATCAGGTCAACATATTTAATCCCTATTTCACCACCAAGAAAATGGGGACAGGACTTGGGCTTGCAATTGTTTACAAAGTTATCGAGAGTCATCATGGAACAATTAATATTATAAGCTCAGAGGCCAAGGGGACAATTTTTGTGATTTCAATACCTAAAAATCAGAAATTGGAGAAACTAATATGAAAGGCAGTATGTTGATTGTTGATGATGACAAAGCTCATCTTTCAATGCTTCAAACACTTTTAAAAAGCCTCACTGATTCCATCAAATGTGTAATAGATGGGGAAGACGCAATTCGTGAGGCACGGGAAAATCCCTATGACGTAATCCTTATGGACGTGAGAATGGCGAACGTGAGCGGTATGGAAGCGCTCCAGAAAATAAAAGCGTTCAACCCTTCTATACCCATAATTATTATGACAGCATATTCTTCGATTGATAAGGCTGTTGAGGCTATGAGGCTGGGAGCAGATGATTATTTAACAAAACCGCTGAATTTTGATGAACTGAAGCTATCCATTGAGCGGGCGACAAGACATCTTCAGTTATCCATTGAAAATGTGCAGCTAAAAGAGAAAATACTTTCCGAACTCAGTTTCTCGGGAATAATTGGTTCAAGTTTTGCCATGAAAGAGGTCATTGACACAGCAAAAATTGCGGCACCAACAGATGCAACCATTCTTATTTTAGGGGAAAGCGGAACCGGCAAGGAATTGTTTGCAAAGGCGATTCATAATAATAGCAATCGGAAAAAGAATCGGTTGATCTCAGTAAATTGTGCTGCCCTCAATGAAACATTGCTGGAATCTGAATTGTTTGGACACGAAAAAGGTGCATTTACAGGAGCGGATAATAAACGGGATGGCCTTTTCATCTCTGCTGACAAAGGTACGATATTTCTCGATGAAATCGGTGAAATTCCCATGACAATGCAGGTTAAGCTGCTCCGGGTAATACAGGAGAGGGAAATCCAAAGAGTCGGCAGTGATAGAACAATAAATATCGATGTTCGCATTATTGTTGCAACCAACAGGAATCTGGAAGAAGAAGCAAAAAAGGGCCGCTTCAGAGAAGATCTGTTTTACCGGCTTAATGTGATCAACATAAAAGTCCCGCCCTTAAAGGATAGAAAAGAGGATGTCCCCCTCTTGGCCCAAAACTTTTTAACCAAGTATACCAACAAGAACAGAAAAGAGCTTAAGGGGTTTACCCCCATGGCAATGGATGCTTTGTCAAAATACCAATGGCCTGGGAATGTCCGTGAGCTTGAAAATGTCATAGAAAGAGCGAGCATTTTATGCATGGGACAGTATATATCTGAAAAGGATTTGCCGTTAAACATCATGAAAGATTATCAACCGGAAAACTCCATTCAAACGCAACTTTCAGGTGGAGGCAAGTCCCTTGATGAAATCGAAAGCATCGCTCTTATTGAAACATTGAAACAGACAAAAGGCAATAAAACTGAAGCGGCTAAAATTTTAAATATCACGAGGACAACGTTGAATAATAAACTCAAAAGGCACCATCTAACTCTTGACATCATACTACCGAACCCTCCTCTCATAAAAGAAAAAGACTGAGTTTGATCAAAAGTTGATGTTCTATTAAGGTGAATTAAATTTTAATGCCTCTAAAATGTTCTACATGCCAAACTTTTATATTGACACAATAGATTCTTTCGTGTAAAAAACGTTTTCATGTTCATCCAACATCATACACAACAAAGAACAAGGAGTTACCAAATATGAAGAAATTAAGTTTTATTTTCCTAATACTTATTTTTGCATTAACCTCAATTGCCATCGCCTCTGAAAACGAACTTGTGGTATACAGCGCCAGAAAAGAACACCTCATTAAAGATCTGTTTGAAAAATATGAAAGAGAACAGGGTGTTAAAATCAAATATATAACCGGAAAGGCAGCAGTACTTTTACAAAGGGTGCTTTCTGAAGGCAACAGCACAGATGCTGATATCCTTTTAACAGTTGATGCTGGAAATCTCTGGCACGCAGCCCAAAAAGGAATCCTTTCACCAGTAGATTCACCCGTTCTTGAAAAAAATATCCCTTCTCATTATAAAGATCCGGATAACCTTTGGTTTGGATTATCAGTAAGAGCCAGAACGATTGTCTATAATACAGACAAGGTCCAAAAAACAGATTTAAGCACCTATGAAAACCTTGCCGGAAATGTATGGGAAAACCGCCTTTTGTTAAGAACTTCCAAAAAAGTCTATAACCAGTCTTTGGTTGCCATGCTGATAGCAACTCTTGGTGAAGATAAGGCAAAACAAGTGGTTAAAGGGTGGGTGAATAACCTTGCAGCCCCCCCCTATTCAAGTGATACAAAAGTTCTTGAAGCCATTGCCGCAGGTCAAGGGGATGTGGGAATCGTTAATACCTATTACTATGGAAGGCTTATGAAAAAGAATCCTGATCTACCATTGGGAATTTTCTGGGCAGATCAAACTGAAAACGGTGTGCATGTTAATGTATCCGGAGCCGGTGTTATAAAATATTCAAAAAACAAAGCGCAAGCCATTGAATTTTTGGAATGGTTGTCAAAAGAAGACGCACAAAAAATCTTTGCCGATGCAAATATGGAGTACCCGGTTAACAAAGCGGTTGCACTTCACCCCTATGTTAAAAACTGGGGTACTTTTAAAGAAAGCCGAATGAATCTTGCCAAAGCAGGACAGCTTCAAGCCGATGCCATCAAAATGATGGATATTGTGGGTTACAAATAAAACACCTCCTGTTCTATGGCCGCTTGATCTGCCGTCACAAGTATCACCGGGCGGCCATAGACAACCCCCTCAATTAAATATGACTGAATTATTCAAAAGAAATCGTGGATTTATAATATCTGCACTAATTGCACTGACAACACTGTCCCCGGTAATATTTATAGTGATGTCAGGGTTTAAAGCTGAGGTTGAAATCTGGTCTCATCTGAAACAATATGTGCTGCCGGAACTTTTAAAAAATACCGCCTTGCTTGTTGTTGGTGTGATTTCTATCACCGCCGTTCTTGGGGTAACCCTTGCCTGGTTGACCTCCTTTTATGATTTCTTTGGCAGAAGTATATTTGACAAAATCCTTTTGTTACCCTTGGCAATCCCGGCCTATGTTATGGCCTTTATCTATACGGGACTTTTGGATTTCTCAGGGCCGGTACAAACCCTTATAAGAGCCCACTTACCATTTCTCTCTCCTTATTTCCCGGAAATAAGATCCGCATGGGGAGTTGTTTTAGTGATTTCTCTATCAATTTTCCCCTATGTCTATTTGATGTCTTCAAGTGGTTTTCGATCCATGGGCAGATCAGTGGTGGAAGCCTCTCAATCACTTTCTGCCGGAAAGGTTTATACCCTGTTTCGTGTCACAATTCCCATGGCTCGTCCCTGGATTTTTGGAGGCTTAGTTTTGGTTTTTATGGAGACCCTTGCTGATTTTGGAGCAGTCTCCGTATTTAATTATGATACGTTTACAACAGGCGTTTACAAGGCTTGGTATGGCTTTTTTTCCATCAATGCAGCTTCTCTATTAGCCTCGATTTTAGTGGTGATTGTTTTATTGATTTTTTTGACGGAATCATATTTTCGCCGAAAACAACAATTTTTCAACAAGGGCAATCCCATGCCAATTCAAAGAGAAAAGCTGAATGGTAAAAATGCATTCGTCGCCTTTTTGTTCTGCGCATCTGTTTTTTGCCTGGCCTTTGTCATTCCGGTTGGCCAGCTTCTGGTCTGGACGATTGAGTCCTTTAAGATGGAAATAAGCAGCCATTATATTAAATTGCTTGGGAACACTCTTTTTTTAGGTGTAATTGGTACAATCGTAACAATGATGGTTGCCATCATCCTGGCCTATTCACAAAGGAGGATGAAAGATTTTAAAACAGGCGTCGCAGCCAAGCTTTCTCTGGCAGGGTATGCCTTGCCAGGAACCGTTCTGGCCGTTGGGATGATTAATGTTATTGCCGGGGTTGATCGTTTTTTGATTAGCTTTTTTGATCTCTTTGGAATCCAAATCTCAAATGGATTGCTCAGGGGGTCTTTGATCTTGCTGCCATTTTGTTACATGGTTCGTTTTCTTACAGCAGGGTATAATCCAGTATTCAGCAATATGACAAGATTAACAACTTCAATGGATGAAGCATCAAGAATAATGAAGGTTTCCGGCGCTAAACTCCTATCAAAGATACATTTACCATTAATCAGTCGGGGGATTATCACCGGGAGTATTCTTGTTCTTGTGGAAATCATGAAAGAGATGCCGGTAACCTTAATGCTCAGACCTTTTGGATGGGATACCCTGGCAGTCAAAATTTTTGAACTGACCTCGGAAGGGGAATGGGAACGTGCAGCCCTGCCAGCTATTACGCTTGTCCTGGCCGGTATGATTCCGATTTTTATTTTGACATTTATTGGAAGGGATAAAAAATAAAATGTGTCTATCCGTAAAAAACATCAACAAACGACATGACAAGCATTTGTCCGTGGCCAATGATATTTCATTTACGATCAATGATGGTCAACTTGGGGCATTAATCGGCCCAAGCGGTTGTGGAAAAACAACCATGTTAAGGATGATTGCCGGATTTGAAAAACCCGATTCTGGTTGCATTCATATCTGCGGTCAACAAATGTTTTCACACAAAAAAAACACAGCACCCGAGAAAAGGCTCACTGGAATGGTGTTTCAGGATTATGCACTATTTCCCCATTTAACCGTATATGAAAATATAACATTTGGGCCTTCAAAAAATTCAAAAAAAGAGATTGAGAAATTAATCACCATGACGGGTTTATCTGGAAATGAAAA
Organism: uncultured Desulfobacteraceae bacterium; assembly: GCA_964021475.1. Lineage (GTDB taxonomy): Bacteria > Desulfobacterota > Desulfobacteria > Desulfobacterales > Desulfobacteraceae > NBML01. The sequence continues at coordinate 5,404 of CAXHYW010000126.1, forward strand.
AAAATACCCCCATGAACTGTCCGGTGGACAACAGCAAAGAGTCGCTTTGGCAAGAGCCCTGGCGCCAAAACCAGGACTTCTGCTCATGGATGAACCCTTTTCAAACCTTGATGTATCTTTAAGAGAATTTTTATCTGAAGAAGTCCGTTTTATTTTGAACGAATTTGGCACAACCGGCCTTTTGGTCACTCATAACCAGCATGAAGCATTTGCCATGGCTGATCAAATAGGCGTGATGAAGGATGGTAAATTATTGCAGTGGGATACGGCAGATAACTTATATTATAAACCCGCATCCTATGATGTTGCAAGATTTGTGGGCGAAGGATCATTTGTAAATGCAAGCCGCATTTCTTCTGGTATCGTCGATTCAGAAGTTGGCAGCTTCACTGACAACCGGCCAGGCGATTTAAAAGGCATTGAGTCAGTAAAATTATTTATTCGCCCTGAAGATGTATTTATCAACCATGAATCTTCCCATAAAGCCAAATTGATCAAATCCCATTTCCGGGGACCCGGTAGGTTTCATACATTTGAACTTCCATCCGGGGATCAATTAACATGTTTGGATAAATGCCCTAAACGGCTCGAATTGAACAAAGATTACGGCATTTCGGTTTGTGATGCAAATGTGACGCTTTTAAATTAAAAATATTAATAAATACGAATAGAGGTTAAAAATGATTGGTCGGCATTCGGATCTTTCCGTATACAAAGAAATCTTTAAATCATCTGATTTCCTGAAAATTGCTTTTGGGGGAATGCTCATCCCCATAACCCTTGGGCTTTCTAAACTGTCAGGAAACCATACATCGTTGATAATAACTGGGCTGTTATTGCTTTCAGTGGCAATCAATGGGATGCCCATTATTAAGGAAGCGTTTCAAGGTGTTATAAAAAAGAAAATAAATGTTGATGAACTTGTCAGCATTGCCATTATCGCTTGTTTGATCAATGGGAACTTTTTAGAAGCGGCCACTGTTAGCTTTATTATGGTATTTGGTGCAATGATTGAAGAGGCCGTTAGTGACAGTGCCAGAAAATCTATCCAGAGACTTATTGAAGTAACGCCGGATGTTGCCATCGTTGAAAAAAATGGTAAAGAGATTGAAAGAAAAGTATCGGAACTTTCAATCGGTGATATTGTTTTGGTAAGACCGGGGGATACGATTCCTGTTGATGGAAAAATTATGGATGGAATAACATCAGTAGATGAATCTTCATTAACCGGAGAATCAATTCCTATTGATAAGGGAAAAGGGGCCAAGGTCAGTGCCGGAACAATCAATATCCAAGGATTTATTAAACTTTGTACTCAAAAAATTGGACAGGATTCAACCATTGGAAAAGTGATTGAGCTTGTTAAATCAGCAGAACAGTCAAAAGTTGAAGGCACAAGGATCGTTGACAAATATGCCACCTATTTCACACCATTTATTTTATTGTTTGCTATTGTTACTTTTTTAATCACCAAAGAAATTGATCGTGCGATCACTGTTTTAATTGTGGGGTGCCCCTGTTCGTTTTTATTGGCAGGGCCTGTTTCTACCGTTGCCGCAATTGGCAGGGCTGCAAAAGCCGGTATTCTTGTAAAGGGAGGATCTTATTTAGAAAAGATAGCCACTGCAAATGCCTTCTATTTTGATAAAACCGGCACCGTAACATCTGGAAACCCGAACGTCGTGGAAGTTATAAAATCGGCTGATTATACTGAAAATCAAATAGTTAATCTTGCTGCAAATGTAGAGTGCGGAAGCCGACATCCCCTGGCAAAAGCGATACTTAAAAAAGCCAAAGAGCTTGATTGTGCGATACAACCGGCAAAAGACATTGTAGTTCAAATCGGAAAAGGTGTCTCAGGTAAAGTTGATAACAAAACGGTATGGGTTGGATCAACAGCAGAATCTCAAGTTTTAGACAAGGGAATCACTTTTGTAACCATAAGAATCGACAACCAAACAATAGGCCATATCGGTATCTTTGACCAGGCCAGACCGGAAGCAAAAAAGGTGATGGAATATCTTATTGCCAACAATGCAGATCTTGCGATCATTTCCGGTGATCAGGAATCTGCGGTGAGAAAAATAGCAAGCCAGGTAGGGATAAAATCATACTATGCCCGATTGAAGCCCGATGAAAAAATGGATAAAATCAGTCAATATAAAAAAGGTCTTCTTGTATATGTTGGCGATGGCATCAATGATGCGCCTGCCCTTAAAATCTCAGATGTGGGCATTGCAATGGGCTTGAGAGGTTCTGATGTGGCCCTTGAAACCGCAGATATAGTACTGCTTAATGACAAAATTGAACGTCTTCCCTTTCTCATAAGATTAAGCCGGCGGATGAGCAAAACTATAAAAATCAGCATTGCTGTCAGCCTGATAATAAATCTTTTGTCATTGATAGCTGGCTCCATGGGACTTTTAACCCCAATTCTTGGCGCAATCTCTCATAACATTGGATCCATAGCAGTCGTTTTGTTGTCGGCGTCAATATCATTTGAAAAATATGAAGGATAGTTTGATATTAAAATTCAACCAGAATAGAAAATCACAAAGGCAGATTTTTTATGGAAATTATGACCATCGCAAAATCAATTACATACTTTCTACTCGCTGGATTATTTGAAATTGGAGGCGGTTATTTGGTATGGCTTTGGATCAGAGAAGGCAAACCAATAATATACGCAGTTATGGGATCGATTATTTTGATTGTAT
>CAXHYW010000127.1:0-8107 GCA_964021475.1 uncultured Desulfobacteraceae bacterium
CTTGAGGTGACAATATGGGGTGCCAGCTCGTATCCAAAGGATTCAATATATACATTTGCGTATTTCATACTTTTCTCCAAAAAGTCTTAAGATCGTCCAGGGTAATGCCGGAAAGTGTCATTCCCATGTTCTTGTATAGCACAATTTGCAACTCATCTGAAAACATATGTGCATCGGCGATTACATAGGGCGCAGGATTGTAACCGATCTCTTTGATTTCTATTGTATATCTTACCACACGGGTTTCCCGGGTAACCGGTCCCCTGCATTTTAAATCACTTTCATTTAAAGGGAGCACGTCAAAGTTGACGGTATCTTCTTCACTGACCCAGCCCATACGCTGGACAAAAACTCTCAGGGTGTGGGCGCAGCATTCATACATCAGCGTTCCGGGCATGACCATGTCATCAATGAAATGACAGGTTAAAAACCAGTCATCGGGGTGGATGTCGGCCTCGGCTGAGATGGTGCCCAACCCATATCTTCCCCCCAAAGGATCCAATTCAATCACCCGGTCGATCAGGCTCATTCGTCCATCGGGAAGCCATTGGTTTTTGCCCAGGGTGATTCCTTTAAAATGAGGACCAAACGCGGTTTCAAGATCTCCGCATCGCAAGGCATCAATTTTTTCTTTGGGAAAATTAGTTTTCTCTATGGGTGCCAGGAGGGGGGGCATCACCTTGGGTTGGATTTTTTCCTCTTCTTTTTTCAGGAGGATGCCCCCGGAATTTTCAACTTCGCTTTCCGTAAAAAATCCGGCACACCCGTCCTGCATGGAAATAAACAATTGGTTATCAATATATCCCTTGTAGTGGAAAAAGAAGAGATAGATCTCCCCCTGTTTTAGAAATCGATCAATTTCGATGTGGTATTCGATGGTGTCGCCAGGGCTTGGCAGGGATCTGTGAAAGGTAACCTTTGCATCCAGCAGCCGGTATTTGCGTTTTCCCTTGACCCTGTGGTCAATGCCTAGATAGGCGCACAGGAACAGATCCGCTTGGCCCGCCTCAATGGAAATGGATACCGGTGCTCGGCCCCCGTCCAGATACCAGGCATTTTCCAGCACATCATGCTGGGTGACAATTTTTCCAGGTGAAAGGGACAGCATTTCTCCCTGGATATCCATGATCCGGTCCACCAGCATCAGGGGGGCTGCCGGCAGTCTCACCCGGACAGGATAGGTGTCTATGATATCAAATGCCGGCCCCAGAACATTGCCAGCCTTGCCAACGGCAAATTCCAGGCATTTGTCCCTGTCCAGGAAAACGGCCGGGGGGGGCGTGGAGCTTTCCGGGGCGGGGCTGGTGCTGTCCTTTGTTCCTCCGGGAATTTGTGAGGCGGCCTGGACCAATGCCGCAAACTGATGTTCCATCTGGGCCATGTTGTGGCTGGTAAACTCCAGGAATTTTTCATGGGCCCGGGCCGTGATTTGGGCGGCATCTCCAAAAATGTTCAGTGCCCCCTCCTGCTCTGCTATGGGATCTACTAGGGGGCTTGTCAGGGGGCCTTGCGGGGCGACCGGTTCCGTTTCAACCGTGTCACCTGCATTTTGGGAGGAGATGGTCTGACTGAGTTTCTCTGTCATCTCGTCTATCATCTCGTCAATCATTTCTTCTGGAATGGGGAGGCGGGATGTACCGATTCGAAAGGATTGATGGGTTCGGGCATTCCAGGCCAGGGGAGGGTCAGGAAACGAGAGGTCTTGAACCTTAGCCCTGTTATCTTTGGTATTCTTTGAAGTATATTCTTCCAAAATAGCATGGGCACAGGCACCGTCCAGAGTGATGGCGGAAACAGCGGCTTTTCTATGCAACCCTTGGATTGGCTGCCAGGTCTGAAGGGTTTCGGGTGCACTAAATCCGTCAAGCCCATTGAATTTGGATTCAACGGGAAGGAGGTTGCCGGGCAAAATTTGGTGGTACAAACAAAGAGCGGCCGTTATGATGGAAAAAAGGCTGGAAGCCCCCTGGGTATCCCCAATGGTTGAAGCGGTACAGGAAAGGTGCCATGGGAAGGCAAGATCTTTGTGTGATGTGGCCATTCTGGAAAGGGCAAGGGCTTCTGCTTCCCCCTGGTACCCAACTCCCCTGGAGTGGGTCCCGATGAAGGACAGGTCTGAAAAATGGGTGCCAGCTTCCTTTAGTCCCCTGTCAAAGGAGGAGGCATATTGGTGGGCAAGACTTGTGTTGTCTGATGAAGGTGTGGGACCTCCTTCCGGTGCTTTTTCTGGAAGTTCTCCTGGAATTCTTGCCCCGCCGGACCCTGCAATTCCATTGATGACACCGTAAATTTGGTCTTTGTCACGGATGGCATCCTCCAGTCGTTTGAGGACCAGGGCGCAAGCACCTTCGGAGGGGATGGTTTGTCCGTCAGGGTTTGCTGCCTGGTGCAGGGTGAATTCCCGGATATCACCGGCCAGGTCTACACATCCGCATAAAAAGGTGTTGGTTTCAAGGGTGGAAAGGGAATGGACAGCGGTTTCAATGGTCTTTATGCCCGAGGCGGCTCCTGCTGAAAGGGTGAAGCAGGGTCCGCCCAGCTTGAATTCCCGGGCAATTCTGGATGCCACAATGCCGCCAAGGGCTCCCAGGGTCCTGTTAAAGGTAAGTTCCGGGCTTAAGTTATCTAAAAGCGTCTTGTCCAGAAAGTGATGCTGCCATCGCAGGGAAAAATCCGTGGCTCCAAAATCAAATTCAATGCCCATGGCACAACCGAAGGTGGTCCGGTCCGATTCTGTTTTAAGGGGCCGGGGGGGTATCCCGGCATCTTCAAGTGCTGCCTTTGCCGCTTTGAGCATGATTAAATGCTGGGGCAAAATATCTTCCATTTGGTTTGGAGGGATATGGAACTGCCCAAGTTCCACACGAATATCATCCATGAAGGCAGTAGCCATTTTATCAACTCCCTGGGAAAGATGCCGGGTCCGCCGCCATCTGGCGCCGGGTGACCGGGTTCTTAATTCCCGGGTTTTGGGTCGTGATTTGCCAAATGATTTGTCAAATATCATCTTTGTAAATTTATCAAGATTCTCCGCATTGCGGCAAATGGTTTCCATCCCCACGATGGCACAGGGAACCGTTTTAACCACTTCTGATTCCATCTCTTTGGGCACAAAATGAGGAGCGGATTTATCTGAAAATTCTTCCACTAGAATATGGGCGTTGATGCCGCCGAAACCAAAGGCGGAGATACCGGCTTTCCTAGGGAGACCCGGCTGTTCTGGCTCCCAGGGTGCAGATTTGTCCTGTACCGTGATCCTTGTCTGGTGCAAAGGGCTTGTATCGGGCAGGGCAGTGAAATTAAGGGAGGGGGGCAAACAGCCTTTTTCCATGGCCAATATGGTTTTAATGAATCCTGCTGCCCCTGCTGCCGTGAGCAGATGGCCAATCATGGATTTGATGGATCCGATGGACAATTTTTTATCCGGACATTCATAAAGGTCCAGAAGCGTTTTGATACTGAACGCTTCCACCTGATCCCCCACAGGGGTGCCGGAACCGTGACATTCCATGTATTGAATGTCTGCCGGGGTCCAACCGGCTTGGGTGTAGGCCGCTTTCATGGCCCGGATCTGTCCTTCCGAGGCAGGGCCCACCAGGTTGCCCTCCAAATCATTGGAAGCGCCTGTTCCGGTGATGACGGCATGGATGGTGTCCCCACAGGCCATGGCATCCTCCAATCGTTTTAAGACAAGGATTCCGGCGCCTTCCCCCACCACAAGTCCGTTGGCATTTTTATCAAAGGGGGCACAGCAGCCCGTGGGGGACAATGCCATGAGCTGGGTAAACCCCACCTGGGTGTACAAAGAATCGGGTCTGGAGACCCCGCCAGCCACCATGACGTCTGCTTTTTTCAGGCTCAGGTGTTCACAGGCAAGTTTGATGGCATATAAGGAAGAGGCACAGGCTGCATCCAGGGTGAAGCTGCCGCCGTAAAACCCCATGGCTCGGGCCAAAATAGCTGCCGGAGCCGACACCACCGAGGCCCTTGCAGCATCCGCCGGGGAAAATGATCTGGGATTTTTTACACACAAAATCTCTTTTGAAACCATGTTAGCCGTATCCGTGGGAAGTGCTATGGCTGCCAAAATGACTCCGGTCCGTTGTTCAAGCTGCCTTGTGATATGGCAGGACGCCACAGCCTTCCGGGCTGCCACAAGTACCAGGTGGTGAACCGGATCCAGGCTTGCCAGAAGATCTTTGTCCACCCGGAATCCATGGGGGTCAAATTGAAAGTTTGTAATCAGTCCGGCTTTGTCGGAAATAGCCCGGTCGGGTGTATGAACCGGACAAACCATGGTGCTGGCAGGGGCCACCCACCGTTCAGGCGGCACCGTGATCACCGCTGTTTTGTTTTCCAGGATGTTTTTTATAAATTGACTTGTTTGATCGGCCCCTGGAAAGATACCTGCCATGGAGACAACTGCAATTTTGCGCTTAAATTTCATAGGAGGTCATATAGTGTAGAACCGGTTTGATTTCAAGGGATCAATGTAAAAATTGTGTAAAATGACGTGTGTAAGCCTTAAAACATGAGGGTTTTCGTCAGTCATAAATTCCATTTATGACCTGAGGTTCCTTTGGAAAAAATTCAAACTGGTGTTTTAGATAAAGATCAAAAAGAATCCCTGGACAACCGATCGTACCAGAAGCCATGCCGTGAGAAGCATCAGGGAAAGGCTTAAAATTTTGTCTGTCAGGTGTTCCTTGCGTTTATCATTGTACCCCATGGCCCAGCCCAGAAGAATTCCTGATAGAAGTCCGCCCCCATGGCCCCAATTATTGATGTTGGGGATAAGAAATCCGAACAATAAAAGGCTGATGATCCAGCCCGAGGTCTGTTTAAAGACCCGTTGTCCCCAGTCCCCGCCCCGGGATTTGCCAAAATAGAGGAGGGCACCGATAAGACCGCACAGCCCAGAGGAAGCCCCAATGGTCAGGGGAACATTTCCAAGATAGGAAAGATAAAAGCCAGCAGCCCCTGTGAGGGTGTAGATGGAAAAGGTTCGGAAAAGACCGAATTCATTCATGACCAGGGGGGCTACCGTTCGAAGGGCCAGCATGTTGAATATGATATGCAGGAGGCTGCCATGGAGCCAGTTGGCCGTGATCAGGGACCACCAGGCATGGAAATGATCAATGGGAATCGTGCCCGAGGCGCCTAAAAAATTGAGCACATCCATGGAAGGGGTCAGGGCATGAAAGGGGTTGATGCTCATACCTAGGTTTTTACCGCTGTAAATCAAACTGACGACGAACAAAAAGACATTGGTGTAGAGGATGCCTTTTAACAGCAGGGGAGGGGTGAGGACGGTTTTCTTAAGAGGCATCATATTTTCTTTCAAGTTTGGCTTTCAAGGTTCCTGGGTTTTATTTAAAGAAATTGTTCCGGTCAATTGAGTCTGATCTCATCAATGTGAACCGCATTGATATATTCTTTCACCGCACCCAGGGTCAGGGTGAACATTTTGGTACCGGTCAGAATGGCAATTGGGTTGTCGGGACTGCCGCAGATCCCGGCAAAGACCGGCCCCATGATGAGCGCGGGGTTGGTTGCCTGTTCGGGATTCTCCTGCATTTGTTTTACATAAATGGCCAACCGCTCTTTTATAATATCAAAATAGTCCACCCGGGTGCCGGTGGTGGTCAGGGTCAACTCGGATATGTTCTGGGAGATCTCCTGGACCATTTCCCAGAAATATTGGGTTAAGGGGGCTTTGTTTTTATCTACAGGCTCCATGTAGAAGGAAATCCCCCAGCCTACGCTCAAAATTTTTAAAATTCCCAGTTCATATTCAAGTGTGGTGATATTCAGATCATTTCCCGGGGGGAGGATGGCAAGCAGTTCTTTTAAATCTGTTCTGTCTATGGCAAAACTGGTAAGGTTTTGGGCCAGTTTTTCAATGGTCAGGTTCTCTTTATTTTGGGCTTTCATAAGCAATCATTTTCTGTTAAATTCGAGGTTACATATGGGAGAGTAATATTTATCCATAATTACACACTTAAATAACAGTCGAAATGGAAAGTGTAAATACAAAATGATTCAGATTGAACTAAAGCTGTTTGTTACCCTTGCCAAATATCTTCCTTCAAAAAGTGAGGCTTATGACATCCCGGAGGGAACTACCATAAACCAGCTTATCACGGATCTTGGAATTCCAAATGATATTGTCAAATTGATTTTTATCAATGGGAAAAAACAGAACCCTGACTATCGGATTCTGCACAAGGATCGGGTGGGATTATTTCCGCCCGTGGGGGGCGGTTAAGCACCTTGAAAAAAGGGAAAATTAAATAAAAAGAAAAATTGGAAAAAGGGAAAAAGGGAAAAAGATGGTCAAGGAAAATCGGTATGACCGTAACTTTAATACCATAAGCCCCGGGGAACAGGAGATTTTAATCCGTTCCCATGTGGTGGTCATCGGTCTGGGGGGGCTGGGGGGCGGGGTGTGTGAAATGCTTGCCCGAACAGGGGTTGGCACCCTGACTCTGGTGGACGGAGATAGGTTTGATATCACCAATCTGAATCGTCAGATTTTGAGCCGGGAAGGCAATATCGGTGTGCTCAAGGCACAAGCGGCAAGAGAGCGGATTGAAGAGATTAATTCATCCATACAGGTGAACGCCTTTAATGAGTTTGTGGATGAGACCAACCTTCATGACATAATCCAGGGGGCGGATCTGGTGGTGGATTGTCTGGATACCATTAACACACGGTTTCTGGTGCAGGAGATTGCCCAAAAAGCATCTATTCCCCTGGTATCCGGTGCCATTGCCGGGGTATGCGGCCAGGTGACGGTGATTTTCCCGAAGGACTTGGGATATGAACTTATTTATGGTAAAAAAACCCAGGCCACTTCCCGGGGAATTGAAACCCAGACCGGAAATATTTCCTATTGCGCCCTTTTTATTGCCTCACTCCAGGCCTCGGAATGCATAAAGGTGCTGCTTAAGAGGGGAGACATCTTGCGGAATAAGTTACTGATTGCTGACCTTTGGCGCAATTGCTTTGAAGTGATGGAACTTGTTTGACAAAAGGGGGGATCGATGTATGCCAAAGCAGCCAAAATTATAAAATCTGCAAAAAGGTGTGTGGCCTTCACCGGTGCCGGGATATCTGTTGAAAGTGGTATCCCTGCATTCAGGGGGGAAAACGGTCTGTGGAATAAATATGATCCCATGACCTTTGATATCCAATACTTTCACCGGAACACAAAGGCTTCATGGGAGGTGATCCGGGAGATTTTTTATGATCTGTTCGGCCAGGTTCAGCCCAATGTGGCCCACCATGCCCTGGCTGAAATGGAGGCCAGAAAATTGGTTGCGGCCGTGATTACCCAGAATGTGGACAACCTCCATAAAGATGCCGGGAGCAAAACGGTCCATGAGTTCCACGGGTCTTTGAAAAATCTTATCTGCCTTAATTGCCGGACCTCCTACAAGGTTTCTCAAATCGATTTGAATAGGTTGCCGCCGGTGTGTTTACGCTGCGGTGGCATATTAAAACCCGATGTTGTTTTTTTTGGAGAGGCCATTGCTGAACCTGCCAGTACCCACTCTTTTAATGAGACCACCCGTGCCGATTGTTTCATTCTCATCGGCACCACAGGGACAGTGGCACCGGCCAACATGATTCCCGGGGAAGCAAAATCAAACGGGGCCCGTATCATAGAAATCAATCCCTTTCCTTCGGAATATACCAGATCCATCACCGATATTTTCCTCCAGGACAGGGCCTGTATGGCCATGGAAAAATTAATGGAAGAGATCAATAAAAAAGGGTAGATAAAAAAAGGGTAGATAAAATAAGGGTTGATAAAAAAGAAGTGTAATGAAAAAAAAAGGAGAATCTCAATGTCCACTGACTGCCTGTTTTGTAAAATTGTAAATCGGGAAATCCCCAGTGAATTTTTGTATGAAGACGATACCTACGTGGTGTTTAAAGATATCAATCCGGCAGCTCCCGTTCATCTGCTGCTGGTGCCCAAAAAGCATATCCGGAGCATCAATGACCTGACGGGTGAAGATCGGGATATCATCTCGGGTTTATTCATGGTGGCCAAGATCGGAAGAGCACACGTCTGAACTCCAGTCACTCCGGAGAATCT
>CAXHYW010000128.1:0-8104 GCA_964021475.1 uncultured Desulfobacteraceae bacterium
CTACACATAGAGGCACACTCTTTCCCTACACGACGCTCTTCCGATCTTATGAATACACAGATATGGTTATTTCGAATCAGCAATTGGGATGGTAAAGGAATAAAAGTTTGAAAAATTTATTTAAAAATAATTGGATCCGATCCAATTCAGCATTCTCGCTTGTCGAATTGATGGTTGTTATTGCTATCATCGGTATTTTGTCAGCTGTTGCCGTTCCAAATATGATTGCCTGGCGGAACAATTCCCAGCTCAACTCTGCGGTCCGGATGATAAAATCCACAATTGAAAGTACTCGAATGAAAGCTATAAAATCCAACATGCTGACCCAGATGAATTTTGTCGATGGTGGTACTTCGTATATGGCAACAAATGCTCTGGGGAATCTCGTAACTCATCAATTGCCGCCCGGGATGGTTATTTCTGATTCTAATTTTACGGGGGATATATTGCAGTTTAACTCCCGCGGGATGCCGGAATCTCCCAATAGCTTGGGGGGAACATTGACCATTCAAAACAGCGACGGCACCATAAGCCGGGACATTATAGTTTCCACTACCGGCAGTTCCCGTATTGATTGATAAATGCCAGGAAACCATGTGAGTACAGGAAACGCAGATATGAAGTATACAGGACAAAAAGGCTTTACTTTAATGGAACTGATGGTTGGAATAGCCCTTTCCTCCATTGCCATCATGGTTATTGTGTCTGCCTATACGATTCAGGTTCGGGGTAAAAATACCATGGAGGCACTGACAGAGATGAACCAGGGTTCCAGGGTTGCCTTTGGGATTATGTCCGATGAGATCCGCCTGGCAGGTCTGGATAGTCTTGGAACCGCAAATGCACGAATTATCACGGCCGGTGTTGGGGAACTTGCCTTTACCATGGACACAGGGGATGGGGTTAGCAATCTTTCCAACGGGGATTGTTGTGATGGAAATGAGATGATCCGATACCATCTGTCTGCGGCCTGCGACGCTGATGATGACGGTGTTAATGATAATCTGGCCAGTGGCGATGGATGTAATCTGGGCCGTGAAACCGGCAGCGGATTAGATCCAGCCGCGGGATGTGGCGGTGGAACCAGTAATTTACAACCCCTGGCCCGCAATGTGGATGCCCTGAATTTTGTTTATCTTAACGGAAATGGTGCGATGATTCCATATGCAAATCTGGGCACTCAGGCTGTCCGTGATACCATTCGTTCCATCGAAATCACCATTGTTAGCCGTGCAGGAACGGCATCCGGTGGCCTTCTCTATTCATTTACAAATAATGATGCCTATTTCAATCAACAGGGTACACAGATTTTACTGGCCCCGGGGGATGCTTTCCGCCGCTTGCGGCTTGCCACCACCATTCAGTGTCGGAATATCAGATAATAAGGAGGACATACTTTTATGCACTATCCCCTTTCAAAATCGTTTATAGGCCCACCAGATACGGGATTTACGATTATTGAAGTACTCATGTCCCTTGCCATTTTTTCCATCGGTCTGCTGGCTATGAGTGCTTTGATGAGTTCTTCGCTGATGGCCACCGGTAAGATCGGAATACAAACAGAAGCATGGACAGTGCTTGAAGATCATGCGGAAAGTCTAAAGGCAATGGCATTTTATGCAAATGATACGAATCCTTCGCCAACTACTTTTGCCCAGTGGACTACAACATTGCCGGATTTGGTAGCCGGCAACCAAACCCGACTCGTATTGAACAACCGTTATCGGGTGCATTGGCAGGTTGTTAACGACCTACCAATCCCTGCGGTAACGATGCCGCAACCGGCTGCAACCTCTCCTGTGATCGAGGGGCTTGTACCGGCCGGTGTTTATACCGTTTCTAAAACAATATCCGTGCAGGTGACACTTGGGAACAATCAAGGGATTGCGACTCCCCCGGTCTTAGCAAACATCCTTGCATCATGTCAGTTTGTTAAAACCTGGGTAGAGGGTGGTGAGCTTCCTTACCGATAAAGATAAACCCTTATACAGTCATAACCTCCATATTATCAGGAGTTGGCCATATGGAAAAAATGTTAGGGAAAATAGGTAATTTGATAAATTTAAGAAAAATATTAGAACTGGACGCCATTTGCAAACCGTTTAGGAACGAGGATGGTTCCATTCTTGTGATCACGTTGATGGTTTTGGTCACCATCACTATAATTGGTCTTATGTCCTCGGATTCGGTTGTTACTGAAAAATTTATCATTCGCAACCAGGCAATTTACAAACAGAATTTAAACATGGTGGATGCTGTCCTTATGGAAAGTCTTCAAAGGATTATACAATGGCCTAGCAATGATATGGATATTAAAAACCCGATCACGTCCCCCCTCCCATGGATCAATGATAAAGATGCCAGCTTTGCGGTCACAACCACCAATTGGTATGCCATTAATTCAGGCGTAGCCGTATTGAACGCTGCCAATTCAATGGCGATAAATACACCACAAAACTTAGTTGACCGCGGAGAGGTAAATACCCTCAGGGTTGCATTTGTGGGATGGGATAAGTTTTTGTCCTCTTTGACTCTGCCCTCTAAAGGCGTTTGGAAGGGCAGATTGCTGGCAGAATATGTCTCCCGTAACTATGGTATTATGCGGATGGAGATTGGCATCAGAAAAACAGTTACCAGCCTGTAATGAACTAGAAAAACAAGACAGAAAAAATAAGGAGATTCATTATGCATCCTAAAAACAAATATTTTCGTTCTCTTTTTTTTCAATCAGAATGGAAAAAGCTAAAATACAAGGCCATTACTCTTTTCTGTTTAGCGCTTGTTTCTCTCTTTTTTTCGGGTTATGCCGCCGGCGTACAAATTGATATTTCAGATGTTCCTTTGGATTCACAGCTTTCGGCTGCTGCGCCAAATCTCATGTTCGGCTTGGATGATTCGGGAAGTATGGACTGGGAAATCATGACCACTGAAAGCGAGGGGCTTTTTGAGATTGGAAATACGGATTACACCTATGTTTTTGATGATCCCGGGGATAATCTGTATACTTCAGGTACATACTCCAATATTATAACAGGGGATAATCGGCGGTACTGGAAGTCGCAATGGTCGGGGCATAATGTGATGTATTACGACCCATCTGTAGAGTATGAACCGTGGCAGGGATTTCCCAACGAAAATACAAGCAAACCCAGATCTCACCCGTATTATAACAGCACGGCCCCCAGCGGCAACCTTCTGAACGCCGTTGCAAGGCCAAAACCCTATACAAGTGATGTCCCCCCGGCCAATGGTGATTTTCTGGAATTAAATGCCACCTATCTATCCATGGGCAGCCAAACCACGATTGTTATTGATAACCGCGATGCCTCAGGATTCAGCGCCACAGGAACCTGGATTGAATCCAGCGCAACGCCCGAATACGATAACGGCTCAATATATACTGAAACTGTGGGTGATAAGGCGACGTTCACACCAAACATCTCCCAGGCCGGTAACTATACGGTTGATGCCTGGTGGAATTGCTACAATAATCGTGACGAAAATGCCAAGCTGACCATTGTACATGCCAACGGCACAAGCTTAGTGTATAAAAATCAGCGGGATGGAACCGGTACCTGCGGTGAATGGGTGTCCCTGGGAGCCTATGATTTTACAGCAGGAACCTCCGGTTCTGTCAGCATAGAACGCCATGCCGCGAGTACAGTTGATTCAACCATTGCAGATGCCATACGGTTTACGAGTATGGATATGGCTATAAAAAATGCCCATTATTACACTTGGGATGATGCCAACAATAATACTGTGATTGATACCGGTGAAATTTATCTTGTAAACCTTGGCGGTGCTATAACCTATTATCAGTTTAATGACAGTGACAATGATAATAAGGTGGAATCAGGGGAATTGGTTGCAGTCGCCACTCCCCCTGTGAGCGTAGAATCCACAAGAAGCTATGCCGATGAAATTCAGAATTTTGCAAATTGGTACACCTTCTACAGGAAAAGACGGGCAACAGCAGTTGCCACCATTTCAAACGTGCTCCCCAAACTCAAAGGGGTGAATGTGGGGTTCAGGAGTATCAACGGGCACATCATCAGCCGCGTGCTTCCTGTTAATGTGGGCGGTGTTGATAACACAGACACGCTGCTTGATCTTTTGTTTTCTTATCACCAGGGTACCCATGTGACAGGCTCAACGCCTGTGAGACTGGGTTTGGAAAATATCGGTAAGTATTACGATACGGTTCAGACCATTTCCCCTGCCGAACCTGAATTGGCTGTCTCCCCCATTGACCTTGGCGCAAAGGGTGAATGTCAGCAGAATTTTACCATCATGTTCACCGATGGTGCTTATAATGGGAATTCACCGGGCCTGGGGAACGTGGATGGCGGTGAGGGGGTACCCTATGCCGATAATGCGTCAAACACCCTGGCCGATGTTGCCATGTTCTATTGGAAAAGGGACCTTGCGACCACCGTGTCAAATAATGTTCCCACCCATATCTTTGACAGTGCCAGTTGGCAGCACATGGTTACCTACACCGTTGCATTCGGTGTCAAGGGTAACTTGAATCCAGATGATTATGATCTGTATAACATTAACGCGGCCCTAAGGGTATACCCCACCTGGCCAAGCCCCGTAAATAATGATTATAAGCGGATCGATGATTTATGGCATACAGCGGTAAACGGACGGGGAAAATATCTGAACGCACAAAATCCCCAGGCGCTTATTGCAGCCTTTGAGAGTGTTATTAATGATGTTCTTTCTCGAAT
Source organism: uncultured Desulfobacteraceae bacterium (assembly GCA_964021475.1). Lineage (GTDB taxonomy): Bacteria > Desulfobacterota > Desulfobacteria > Desulfobacterales > Desulfobacteraceae > NBML01. The sequence goes on from CAXHYW010000128.1 coordinate 4,737, forward strand.
CGGCTCTGGGTCATCGGTTTCCATCAATGGTGACGAACTCCATGCAGGATCAGTGGTCTATCAGTCCCGTTATGTGACCGATGGCTGGACAGGTGATGTGCTGGCCTATAATTTGGATCCGAAAACCGGTGCAGTAATCCAGATTCCACTCGAATGGTCTGCTAGTGAGAAACTGGATGCAAAGCTTACTGCTGATTCAAATTATTGGAATACGGGAAGACTGATCGCCACCTATGACGGGTCAACAGGACAACCCTTTCGTTATGCAAATTTGTCCGCTGTTCAACAAGCCCTCCTTGACACTGATATGGTGAATTATCTTAGAGGCGATGAATCCAAAGAAGAAAAGAAAGCAGGGGGAGTCTATCGAAATAGAGTATTTAGGGAGAATGGGACAATTGTAAGAGATACCCTGCTTGGAGATATAGTGCACTCATCGCCGCTCTATCATAACGGTACCATTTTTGTCGGGGCCAATGATGGTATGCTCCACGCATTTGATGCAGATAACGGTGAAGAACTCTTTGCCTATATTCCGAATCTGGTGTTTGACAACCTGCCGCTGCTAACCCAACCAACATACAGTCATAGGTTTTATGTCGATCTTACGCCCTTTGCCCAGCAGATAGGAACAGATCACCTGCTGGTGGGGGGGCTTGGAAAAGGGGGAAAGGGGTATTATTGCCTTGACGTAACCGATCTTGACCCAACAGATACCGATCCCTTATCCATAACAAGCGAAGCCCAACTCGCAGCCAAGGTTAAGTGGGAGTATCCCAACTTAGCAACCCCGGCCGTTGATACTGATGATATGGGGTTTAGTTTTAGTCGGGCAGTGATGGTGAAATCCAATGCAGGATGGGTTACCATTTTTGGAAACGGGTATAATAGCACCAATGAAAGCGCTGTGCTTTTTGTGCTGGATTCTTTCACTGGAGCCCTTTTGGCTAAAATAGATACAAACTATAACCCTTCAAACGGTCTCTCCACACCGGCTCCGGTGGATGTGGATGGGGATTCCATTGTTGACTATGTTTATGCCGGCGATTTGCAGGGAAACATGTGGAAGTTTGATTTTACCAGTGCAACGGTTGCGGGTTGGGAGGTGGCATACGACCCCAAACCATTGTTCCGAGCCATGGATGCTGCGGTTGATCTCAATGGTGATCCTGCTCCCAACTATCAGCCCATTACCACTAGACCCGATGTTACGACCCATTGTTCTCAGAAAGGATACATCGTTGCCTTTGGAACAGGGAAATACCTTGGAAGCACAGACCTTGCTGACACAAAAACCCAGACCGTATACGGAATTTGGGACTATGGTGACGATGCCGATAATGCCGAATATGTTGGCTCTTTTTCCCGGGCAACAACACCACAATTTTCCAGTCTTCCAAATTCAGTTACTCTCCTGAAACAGACGGTTCTATTTGAAGGTGCAGTCGGCACCAATACCCTCAGGGTTTTGTCAGAGGAGACACCGGTATGGAACACGATTGCCGATGCAACTTCCCTCCAACTTCCAAATCCGCTCAATCATGTGGGATGGTATTTGGACCTTCCAACCTCAAAAGAGCGCATCGTGCGTGATCTTATCATAAGAGACGGCAAGGTTATTGTTACCTCCGCCATACCCCAGGCAAATTCTCCTTGTATCGCTGGGGGGGAGTCATGGCTTATGGAGCTTGATGTTTGCTCCGGGGGAAGACTTTCCTCGCCCCAATTGGACGTTAACAACGACGGTTTGATTAATGACGCTGATCTTGTTCAAGTCACTATTGGCGGTAAGCTGGTTACCGTTCCCCCCAGCGGTATTTGGTTTCCCACTATTATTTATACACCGGCAATTTTAAATGTTCCAGGTGGTGATGAGATAAAGTACTTCAGCACCGCTGCAGGAAATATTGTAATCGTTCGTGAGAAGGGGCAAGCAACAGGAATGCTTTATTGGCGGAAGTTATAAATCCATTTGTTTAGATACAATGAAATAGTATTTCTACAAGGCACTATGAATAAAAGGAGAAATAATGATGGAGATGATCGGTAAAAGAAATATAATCAGGAAAGTAACCGTTCTCATTATCGTTATCGGTATTGGGACAGCGGGAATGGTGAAAGCAGACGGTGTTATAAAAATCCTTCCCATAAAACCTGTGCCGGAACTTTTATCAGATGAGGCCTTAACGGGCGGACACACAAGGGTTGTTTTTCACGGTGCTGGCGTTATTGATCGGATCGGAAACGGTGAGGAGGGTGAAAAATTAGTGGTGGTTAATGATAGGTTAAAATATTTTGCACCATCTGTTCGATACTATTCCATCGGGGGGACTTTTTTATCATTTTCACAATTTAAGCCAGGAAAAAAAGTGGGTTATCTTGTCAATAAAAAAAAAGAGATCACAGATTTGTATCTCCTTGAAAACTAAACGAGGAACAGACTTCATATGTTTAGAAAAATTATTCTACAAGTTTATTTTCTGCTGTTCGTGTCCATCTTATTTACGACCTTTGCTCATGGTGAATTTTATCAATATACCGACGAAAGCGGGAAATTATGTTTTACCGATGATATATCTAAAATTCCCAGGGATGAAAGAGATGCCGTAAAAAAACATGAATCTGTGAGTCAGGCAACAAAAACGATTGATACTACTACACAGCCAGTTAACAGGTTTGAAACGGCCTCATCAGACAGTATTCAAAAATCTGAAAATAATAATTTTCCGGCTAAAATAGTCGAGCTTAAAGTCACGCAGGCTGAATTAAACCAAATTCGTATGGCTCTTGAAAATGAACAGACAGCCGTTGAGAGTCAGGCTCCCGTAAAAGGGGCAACTAAAGAAGAGCGAAATACATATTCCCTCAAGGTTGAGGCATTAAATATTAAAATTGTTGAATATGAAAAGAAGTTAACTGTATTTAACAACCAGGTGGCTGAACTAAATGCCAGCAAGAAAGAAAGAGCCGTGAACATAAAGTGATGTAAATTATTCATATAGCCCCATAAGAAAAAATATCGGAAGCTAAGAGAATCAGATCCCAATGTTAGGATACGAGATCTTTTTGTTTTTGATTTTAAGCCGGGGAAAATTTTCCAACACCCAATCGATTTGTTTGCAGCATTCTTTATATCTTTCCAGATTGGCCAGTTTGATAACCCTGTCAATTCTCATTTATTCGGTGATTTTGCCGATTCGTTCCATGCTGGCCATGGCATCAAAATCCAGGGGAAAAGGTCTATGTTCATATAAGAGATCAACCAAAGGATTGATCTCTTAAACGTAAAACAGTATAACTTTGGCCTTTGGAATTCTGGAAAAAATATTTGGAAAATTGATGGTGTAAAAAATGGTTCAAGAAATTGA
>CAXHYW010000129.1:0-8082 GCA_964021475.1 uncultured Desulfobacteraceae bacterium
GAGCAATACCTGGGTTTGAAATACAGGGGACTGATTCTTTTCAATGCGAATCTTATATGTGATTCGATTCTTGACCATGTTAACCGGAGTGACTAAGAGGGTCCTGTTGCCGGGAAGGTTCATGGTGCCTGTCTGGTTTTCCGTAAGAAGCATCTGTTTGTCTTTGATCAGCCGGTAGTCGGTATATTTGAATACCGATTCAATCTCGTGTACAAGGGGTCGGATGCCAGGATCGATGTGGGAGGCGCCTGTGGCTGCATGGATGACCTTTATCCGTGTGCTGTAAATAGTTTGGGCCAATAGCGAATTCGGAAGCAAGAAAATCAAGCAAAAAAAGAATGCCATCATTTTTTGAAATTTACCCATGCATCTCCTCTCTTCTATGGGACTGCTCATATTATTGGTAACCGATGTTCCATCAAGTTTCTGAAAACCAGATAATGGTGTGTTTTTCTTTTAAAGTTTCAATTATCATAACTGATGAGGCATTTGTGTCAAGGGATTTCACAATGGCACTGGGACTTAGCTGGGGAGGGGGGGGCTGGAAAACAATTAATATTAGAAGCGATGCAACAGCGGTAAAGAAAGCCAGTTTGATATACAGATGATCGCTTAGACTTCCGAAAAATCGTGCAACGGGGCCATTGTGTTTTCCTGGGTTCGGAAATTTTTTGGCCATGTCCAGAGAAGATGCCTGGGCAACCTGTGTTGCCGTGTGGTTGTTAAACACGATGCTAAGTCTTTTAAAATCGTTCACCTTACCTGTGCAACCAGGACAGTTGCCAAGATGGGATGAAAATTCCATTGACCTGGCAGAGTCCAGTTCATTGTCAATATATTGACTTATGAATTTTTCTGTATATTTGCTGCAGTGTCGGGTCATGCTCCCATTTTCCTTGTACCTAGGGGTTCATTTAACGATTCATGGATGCCATAATTTCTTTTCTTGCATAAAAGAGGCGTGAACGGACAGTCCCCTTCCCTATCTTCAAGGTCTGGGAAATTTCTTCATAGGAGAGCCCTTCAAGGGCACTCAGTACAAAGACCAGACGATGTTTTTCCGAAAGTGTGTGTATGGCCATGATCAGATTGATTTCAAACTCTTTTTCCTCCAGAATTGATCCCGGGGTGGATCTGTCTTTTTCAGTTCCATAAAGCAGGTGTTCATTTTCCGGTCCCAGGGAGGTATGGTGCCATTTAAACCGTCGTTTCCACTTTCTTTTCCAGTTCAAGCAGGCATTGAGGGTGATTTTTCTTAACCACCCCCAAAGCCCGGCTTCTCCCCGGAATTCATGGATGTGCTTAAATGCGCTGACAAACACATCCTGAACCACTTCCCGACTTTCTTCCATATCCAGGGTAATACCGTAGGCAATTTTTAGGAGCCGGTCCTGGTAACGGGTTACCAGGTGGTGGTATGCCCATTGCTGGCCTTTTTTAAGCCGCTCAATAAGCTCCTGCTCTTCAACAATGGGATCCTTTGATTTGTTCACAATCCGCCATTATGATGTGGTTGAAATTAGCGAGCGACCCATACCTTTTGTGTTTGCCAATGGCCGTCCCTGACCCGGACTTTTTGATATCGGCCATTAACCCAGTTGCCTCTTTTCGTGTAGTGACCGGGATTCCATCTTTTTTTGGGTCTGTCTGCAATCCATACCTTCTGGATTTCCCAATGTCCTCTGGGACCCCAGTCATATCTTGCATGTTGCCGTTGGTTGCGGTTATTATAATGCCTTTTGTGTCTGGGATAATCAAGGGAAGGTTGATGCCCCAGGTTCATGCCATGAATAATAGCGGTCCCGATAAGGGCAACCCCGGTTCCCAGAACAAATCCTTCAATGGTATGTCTTCTGGCAGCACCGGCATTGGCAACTGCCGTTGAAAAACAGGCAAGAATCACCAGAGTGAGTGTCAGGGCTGATATTTTTTTCATGTGTTCCTCCATCTTAAGTATTAATAAAACTGCAATTAAAGGTGTTTGCAGGTAATGTTAATAGGAAGACACCGGGAAAACAGAAATGTTCAAAAAAAAAATGGAAAAAACGAAAAAACTGAAAAAAACAAAAAATAGTTATCCGCCAATGGAGGTCATATGGCTGATGGGTATGTTTTGGGCAGGGTCATTAAGGGAGTGAAATAATGGTTTGTGGGTCAAGGCGGATTCTATAATGGATTTTAATTCCGGGTCCGAGGCTCCGGCGCGCAAGGGGATTAGAATATCTTGTTCATAATTGTTCAAAAGACAGGGGCGAAGGGTTCCCCGTGAGGTGAGCCGCAGCCGGTTGCATTCAGAGCAGAAATGGGAGGAAATGGGGGTGATAAATCCCACCACCCCTTTGGCATTGGCCAGTTTGAATTTTTTGGCAGGGCCGTCATTATCTTTTCTGTCCATGGGTATCAGAGGGCCTAAGCTTGCTTCAATTTTACCTTGTATCTCTTGGGTTAGTATCTGCTGTCGTTTTTCAACATCCGAGTCTCCCATGGGCATATATTCGATAAACCGGATATGAAAGGGGTATTTCAGGGTGAGGCTAGCAATGGCTTCAATCTCATCGTCGTTAAAATCCCTGAGGGCCACTGCATTTATTTTAATGGGGGAAATGCCAAGGGTATGGGCTGCCATGATGGAATCCCATACTCTATGGAACCTATCCCTGCCGGTGATGGCTGCAAATTTAACCGGATCAAGGGTATCTAAGCTGAAATTTAACCGGCGTATCCCCATCTGGATCAGCTGTTTTATTTTGTCCTGGGTTAAAAGGGCGCCATTGGTGGTAATGGAAACATCCTCTAGAGCATCCAGTTGACACAATTGTTCCAGAAAAGAAAAGATCCCTTTTCTGACAAAGGGCTCTCCCCCGGTGATTCTTACCTTGGTTATTCCCATCTCACAGGCAAGACGGGTAATCCGTAATATTTCTTCATACCGGGCAATCTTTTCATGCGCAATGACGGTTAACGGAGAAGAAGGCACACAGTACCGGCACCTGAAATTGCACCGGTCTGTGACAGATATCCGCAGGTAATTGATCGCTCGATTGCCGGCAATCATGATTTATTGTTTCTCATAATAGGATAGCAGTCCATCCACAAGGCCGGGAATGGTAAAGGGATCGGCTTCCAGATCCGGTTCAACCCCAAGGGATCTTGCCGTGTCCGAGGTAATGGGGCCGATACTGGCAATGGTCACCCCTTTTAACAACTCGGCAGCATCCCGGGATTCCAGCAAAGACATGAAATTTGTGACCGTGGAGGAACTGGTAAAGGTCACTGCATCAATCTGCTTGTCCGTGAGCAGGGAAATCAACCTTTCCTTGTCATCATCGCTCAGGATGGTTTCATAGGCAGTTACTTCATCCACAACAGCCCCCATTTTGCTCAGCTCTTCGGGTAAAATGGTTCTGGCCACCTTTGCCCGGGGGAGCAAGACTTTTTTACCCTGCATGTCCATACTTGAAAAGGCATCCACCACCGATTCCGCCCGGTATGTTTCGGGCAGGATGTCACTGATGATACCGTAGTCGGCCAGCCGTTCTTTTGTCACCGGCCCAATGCAGGCAAATTTCAAGTGGCCCAGGGCCCTGACATCTTTGCCCATGTCAAAGAGGGTATCAAAGAAAAATTTAACACCGTTGACACTGGTCAATACCAGCCAGTCATAGTCCTTCAGGTGATCAATAGCTGTTTTGAGGGGAGCCGTATCTGCAGACGGAATGATCTGGATGGTGGGGATTTGAAGGCATTGGGCGCCAAGCTTTGTCAGTTGGGAGACAAGACCGCTGGCCTGGGCCCGGGCCCGGGTGATGACAATGCGTTTGCCGAACAAAGGCTTTTTGTCGAACCAGGCAAGTTCCTCCCGAAGGGAGACCACCTGGCCCACTACAATGATGGCTGGTGATTTCAGTCCGGCTTTTTTTACCACGTCCACAATGGTCTCAAGGGTGCCGGTTACGGTCTGCTGCTGGCTGGTGGTTCCCCAACGAACAAGGGCCACCGGGGTGTCTGCGGGTTTGCCGTTTGCCACCAGATTTTTGACAATATTTCCCAGGTTCTTAACCCCCATGAGAAAAACCAGGGTGGCATTGGATTTGGCAAATATATCCCATTGCATGCTCGAATCTTTTTTATCGGGATTCTCATGGCCGGTGATAAAGGATACAAAGGAGGTATGATCCCTGTGGGTAATGGGAATTCCGGCATAGGCCGGGGCGGAAATGGCCGAGGTGACCCCCGGGATCACTTCATATTGGACCCCGTGTTTCAGTAGAAGCTGGGCCTCTTCTCCCCCCCGTCCAAAGACAAAGGGATCCCCACCTTTTAGCCGGGCAACGGAAAGTCCTTGTTTTGCCTTGTCCACCAGCAATAAATTGATCTTATCCTGGGTCAGGGTGTGGTCTCCCCCTTTTTTGCCCACGTAAATAATTTCGGCCTCTTTCCTGGCATATTCCAGCAGAAAGGGAGACGCCAGGTAGTCATAGACCACCACATCGGCGGATTCAATACATTCTTTTGCTCGTATGGTTAGAAGACCCGGGTCACCGGGGCCTGCGCCAATCAGATATACCGTGCCTGTTTTATCAGTCATTTGAGTTCAAACTCTCCAAAATTTGTTTTCCGCCATTTTCAAGCAATTGATTTGCAAGCTTTTGACCCAGTTCTATAATTGTATTTATCGGGGAGGCAACGGGACAGGTGAGCTGGCGTTTGATGACTTCTCGGCCGTCTTCCGAGGCCACCAATGCGGTCAGGGTTACCAGGTTGTCCTTGATCTGAGCATAACAGGCCACCGGGATATGGCAGGATCCTTCGATTTGTTTGAGAAATGCCCGCTCTCCGGTGACGCAGAACCGTGTGGGGCCATGGTCCAACCCTTCCATGACAGGGGCGATGTCCCTATCATTTTCCCGGGTTTCAATGCACAGCGCCCCTTGGCCCACTGCCGGAACCATGAGGGTCTCATCCAGGTATTGGGTGATTTCCTTTTCCTGGCCCAACCGCTGAAGGCCGGCAGCTGCCAGCACAATGGCGTCGTATTCGCCTGATTTGAGTTTTTTAATCCGGGTATCCAGATTGCCCCTGATGGAAAGGATTTCAAGGTCTGGCCGGGCCGCTTTCAGCTGGGAGCCCCGTCGAAGACTGGAGGTGCCGATCCGGGCATTTACAGGGTAATCGACCAGCAGTTTGTTGTCCCGGGAAATCATCACATCAAAGGGGTTTGCCCTTTCGGGTATGGCACCGATGATAAGTCCTTCCGGTAGTTCTCCCGGCATATCTTTCATGCTGTGGACGGCAATGTCGATTTCATTGTTTGACAGGGCCATTTCAATTTCTTTGACAAACAGCCCTTTTCCCCCCACCAGTGCCAGGGGACGATCGGTGATCCGGTCTCCCTTGGTGGAAATGGTGATAATCTCAACCGTTAGTTTTTGAAAAAGCGTCTCAATACAGGATTTGACATGATGGGCCTGCCACAGGGCAAGCTGGCTTGCCCGTGTGCCGATGCGGATACTCTTTCCCATTATCCCATCCCGCAGGAACCGCAGCTGGCGGAGGAGCAGCTGCCGCAGCCTGAAGCGCCAGCTGATGAGGTCACCTGGGGAGCGCCGCCAGCTCCGGTGGATTTGGACACAAATCCGCAGGTGGACATGAGTCGGGACAGATCCTGGCTGTCGCAGCCAGGACATTGGGGGGTAAAACTTCCCATAACAAGGGTTTCAAAATTTTTTTTGCAGGCATTACACTTATATTCGTAAATTGGCATTCTTTTATAACCTCAAACCTTATAATTTTAATAAACAAACTAATATAATGGATTAATGGATTATTTTCAAGTCAGTAGCCGGGGTTTTTTATCGGTTTTTCACAGGGATTCAATTACACCAGCTGCAATAAGGGGGATGAGGATTTCATGGTGACCCACAATGGCATAGCCTTTTCCCTTGCCAAGGGTGGGCCGGTTGACCACATTGGTCATGGGGCGGTAGTGGCGGATAAAATCCAGATTGACCGTGGTAAACGCGTCCAGGCGGTGGCCGATATTCCGAACCAGGGTAAGCGCCTTTAAAAAAACCTCGGGCATGATCACAGCGGACCCGGCATTGATGAACACCCCGTTTTCAAGATCAGAAACTTGGGTGGCAAACCGTTTGAAATCCCTGAGGGAGGCATTGCCGCATGCCCCGGCATTAAAGTCCGGGTGCATGTGGATGATATCGGTACCAATGGCCACGTGCACGGTAACCGGGATATTTAACTTTGCCCCCATGGCATTGAGGCTTAGATGTTTATGGGGAAGATTTTCGGCCAGGATCATTTCGCCCACTGCTAGGCCGAGTCCTATGGATTGTTTCTCCGCCGTTTCAATGGCCTGATTTAACAGATCCGATGTCTCTTTGGCCATGCCGAAACTGCCGTCTCCAAGGCTTGCAGCCACGTCTTCAGAGGTTCTTCCGGTCAGGGCAACTTCCAGATCATGGATGATGCCGGACCCGTTCATGGAAATCATGGTCAGAATTTTTTTTTCCATCAAATCAATGAGCACAGGATTCATTCCTGTTTTGATGACATGGCCACCCATGGCAAAACAGACCTGGCGTTTGTTTCGAGCGGCCAGGGCGATGGCCTGGATGACCGCCCGAATATCCTTGCCTGCCAGGATGCCGGGCAGGGAGGCGATAAAGTCTGACAAACCGCCGCCTTTTGTCCAGACGGTGGTGAAATCATCTTTGCTGACCAGAGATTTTCTATCCTTGATGGGATAGGTTTTCAGTCGGCTGAAATCAAGAGGGGTATCAGGGGAGTTCATTTAAAAAAAAGCCTTTCTGTTAAATCGCATAAAATATGGGCCAACAGGATATGAACCTCCTGAATCCGGGCGGTGGTTTCTGAGTTTACGCAAAAAGGAATATCGGCTATTTCTTTTAGTGCTCCCTTGTTTCCGGAGAATCCGATGACCGTAAGTCCCATTTGTTTGGCTTCAAGGGCAGCTTTTATGACATTGGGAGAGTTCCCGCTGGTGGTAATTCCCAGGGCAATATCCCCTTTTTTCCCCAGAGCCTGGATCTGTTTTGAAAAAATTTGTTCAAAGGAATAATCATTTCCAATGCTGGTGATGATGGAGGTGTCACAGGTCAGGGCAATGGCGGCAAGGGGATGTCTTTCCATTTGAAACCGGTTTACAAATTCAGCGGCAATGTGCTGGCAATCGGCAGCGCTGCCGCCGTTTCCAAACAAAAGAATCTTTCTGCCATTTTTCAGGGCGGTGACCAGGGTATGGGCACAGGATTCAATGGCGGTGCTGTTGGTGTCAAAAAAAAGTTGTTTTGTCTGTATGCTCTCTTCAACCGATTGTTGAATGATCTTGTTCATGGGATTACCTTTGATTATGCAGATTTAATGGTGTTGGTTGGGTTCGCTTCCAAGGCATCGCAGATTTCCTGGATCTGTTTTAAGCGGTTTTGGAACAAGGGGTTGGGTTCCAGGGCCACACTTTTATTGGCAAAGGAGAGGGCTATTTTTAGATTTTTTTCCTGGAGGGCCATGGCCATGGCATAGCCGGACAGGGAAATCGCATCCGAGGGGTTCAGTTTCACTGCCTGGTTAAATTCAGCCCCAGCTTTTTGGGGATCTTTTTTATCCAGAAATATTTCTCCTTTCATCCTGAATGCCATGCTGGAGTCCGGATTTAAACTGGTTGCTGCTTCAAGATGGGGCAGGGCCCTGTCCCATTTTTCCTGTTTAAAAAGCAGGTGCCCCAGGAGAAGCTCTATTTCAAATACGTTTTGATCGATGCCATGGGCTTTTTTAAGGTAGAGAATCGCCTTGTCATCCTTTTCATTGATCCGATGGATCAGGCCGATATTGTAGATGACCATCACCTCCCTGGGATTAATGGCAATGGCCTTTTCAAATTCTTTTTGTGCCTGGGCAATCTCTCCCATTACCCCGTAGCAGACCCCGAGGCTGTTAATGAGATTGATATTTTTGGGTTCACTTTCCAACCCTCGTTTGTATTCCTGGAGGGCTTTTTCATAGTTATCCAATTGATAAAGCCTGTCTCCGCTAATGTTCAGGGAGACC
>CAXHYW010000130.1:0-8064 GCA_964021475.1 uncultured Desulfobacteraceae bacterium
CTACACATAGAGGCACACTCTTTCCCTACACGACGCTCTTCCGATCTTTGATGCCTTGAAAGTATTCCAGCCTTGCATCAACAACCCCCTGGTAATTAAAATCAATATCTTTTACAAAAAGCCAGGTCCTGATACAATTGTTTTTTATATTAAGGCCCTGTTCATCCAGGTAGTTGCCAAAACGATTGAATATTTCATTGGTCTGGAATGCGGAATCCGGGTTGCCGTTGAGGGATTTCAACTGGGTATTCCAGATGTGGACATAGTTTCCCCTGGTGCAGATAAAACTCCCTTTTTCCCTGTCTGTTTCCTTTGAAACCCCATTACCTCTTTTATCCTTTGCGGCATAGACCCAGGCAACCAGCTTTCTGCCCTCCAGAGGAGGCTGCTGAACAATGGAAACTGCACATGAAAACCTGCTTACCAGTTCATCCCTGAGTGTTTCAAGGGCCTCTTCCTGGTTTATATAATCGCTGGCAAACAGCCTTACAAAGATAATTGATTCATTTGGGAAACTATTTTCTTCAAGGTATGAATCCATACCGGATCTTATCTGACACACCTGTTTTTCAAAAGAAACTCCTTTTTGTCCCTTCACATAAAAGTGGTGTTCATCAACATTGTTTTTATGAAATTTCGATGCTTCAATGATCACATCCGAGGTTGTCTTGTGGTAAAAGTCCATGGGCTTGTCCTTTTTCTATCTGGCTTTTTCAATTAATAATGATAGATTCATCGGTATTCTTATACGCTTTATATTATAAGGCAGGTTAAGAGATGGTTAAGAAAATGAAAAAAGTTAGCCCAGACAAATATAATTTTCACCAGATGTGACCTTTATCACAGCCTCAGTGAAAAAATCTGTTTAAAATAAAGATGCTGTCATTGGCTTAGGACTCATTGCAGCAAGGCGTATTAGCATCACCTATGTAAAATCGTAACGCGTATCTAATTTTAAAGGAGATATTTAAATGACGCATCGATTCACAAGAGGCAACCTAGTGGCAGCAATGCTCATTACAGGTTTTTCAGGTCTTGCCACCCTGCTTCCCCTTTCTTTATCCAATGGGGGCTCCACTGCCTCCATTCTTGGCTATCAATCCCTGTGCCCGTTTTCACCCATCAGTACCGTGCTTCTGCTCTATGCGGCAGAGATGATAAGGGTCTATATCAAACGCATAGGTTAAGACGGGAAGAATGATAAGAACCAACCAGGGGCAGGGTCACAGTTTGGGGAGGCCAGGCCTGCGGGCAGATAGGAGAGAGAGACGCGCTCGCAGACCCGGCCTTTGGCGGGCAACGCCTTCCGGCAGTTTTTACGGGACACCTCTTTTTTATGCGGCATTGATCACATCCTGTGCCCACTCTGTAATCTCATCTTCTTCAGGCTCGCCATCAATTTTAAGGGATTGGCTTATCAGGCTGGCACCCAGCTTGCCCACCCGGGTTTCGATCTCCTCCTCCCCCCAGGAGCACCCCAAAAGATAAAGATCATAGAATTTATTCAATTCACCCTCATCTGCATCAGATGCGTCCATGAGGGTTACCTGATACTGGCGGTCAGACAGATAGGATTCAGGTTTCTGCTGTAAACTCGGTATTGCCTGTGCTGGAGCCAGAGATAATTAATGCTGTATTCATTTTACCTCCGGTTTGTATGTATTGATCCAGGATACTGAAAGACAAAAGGAAAATTAAACCGGCGCATTTTCCACCTCAAATTTAATAGGGGGATAATCATGGGGTAAATTTGAGAGAAAAGAGAGGGAAAGACCGGGTTTAATAGGAATTGTTGTAAATAGATTTTCCGGTTCTTCCATGCCGATAACATCATAGGAAAATCGGCCAGATGGATCGCAAGAGCCCTGTTCTAAGGCCATATAGTCATATTTGTACAATACCGATTTTTTCATGAGCCTGCCTTTTCCATTTCAGATCCGGATCAATGGAAATGCCGCGTCAACAACCCGGGGCTTTTGTTTTTGATACTTGGCTTAATTAATTGTTATAGATCCTTCCGAAGTAAAGACTGCCTGGCTGACGGCCGAAAGACTTGAACTGCCCAGTATTCTTAACGGGGTATTATGCTGATTGCACAGTTTTTTTACCAGGATACAGGCATTGTGGCTGTTGCAGTTAACCGGGCAGAGCACCAGATCCGATGCTTTTACCTTGGCTTCAATGTCCGGGCCGGCACTTTTGAGGTATCCGTCATGATAGTCAAATTTACCCCCGGCTTTTTCCACAATATTTTTATAGTGGGATTTCATCTTGGTGATCCCGCCGATCATAAATATTCGTTTGGCGCAAAGTCGGTACTTGCTGCATTCTTGCCTTTTACAGTCCGGATCGGTCTGACAGGCTGGTGGTGCAATTTCCCCAAAGATTGAAATAATGGAATCAATTTCCAGATGCAAGGCCTTGTTGTCCTTCTGGAGACTGGCATATTCAACCTGAAGCCTGTTCAGTTTTTGTTCCGTCCTGTCCAGGGTGCAGCTCCTGGTTTCCAACAGGGTTTTCATGGTTTGCAGTTGGTGTTTGCTTACAGATAAAGCTGCAGGATCTTTTTTTTGGCTGGCAAATCGATGTTCAAATTCTGCTGCCTGTTTTTTTAGCCGGGCATTTTCAATTTCCAGTGCTGAGATCCTGGCAGTCTCCTGTTTTCTCAGGGCCACAAGTTTTTTATTCTCCGTGGCTTTAAGTTGGCATCTCTTTTTTTCCCGGCTTAGGGTGGTCTCCATTCTTGTCAGATTCCGGCGAACATTAAATATCCCTGTCATATTGGCATGGGCTTGCATATGGACCTGGCCGAAAACCTCCTGGAGCAAATCTGTATCTGTTTCTTCCCAGGAAATGATTGCATACATCAGAGGACCGACTTGACCGGACTCCAGGTTTTCTTCCCAGAGGCAGCGAATTTCTTTTTTGGACATCCCGGCCACCAGGTCCATCCATTTTTTTGCCCGGCTGCGGATATAGTTGTTTACCTTTACAGAAAGACTATTTTTTTCAGAGAGGCTGACCATGATGAGCTGATGGTATTCGTATGATTTGAGTCCTGAAATATCAATACCGCTTTTTTTAAGAATGGTTTTGTGTTTTTCAACGCTCAGGACAGCGCCGACCACAGGACATTTAAAATGGGTGTCCACCTCCCAGATGTTCAAAAAATTGGATGCTTTTTTAGCCATATTCCGTTTCTCCATAAAATTTTGGTGATAAGCTGTGCTCTCTTATGTTCTGGCATATGCCGACCAAACAGGTATGCTCGGCCGGCATATTGTGTTTAGGCAGCAGGGCATACCTCAGGTTTGACAAGATAGTGGATATTTTTTTGAAGGGTTCTGTAAAGAACATTCTGATTCCCATAATGTATGGTGACAATATCCATGGATTTTTCATAGGCAGCCATGGCCTTATCCCATACCCCGTCCATTGTGTACAGAATCCCCAGATTGTTCAGCAACTTGGCCTCAAGGCATTTGATATTCAGATCCCGGGCCAGAGACAGGGCATCTTTAATGTTTAAAAATGCCTTGTCAAAATTACCGGCATTACCGGCCTCCATACCAGTTCGGCTCAAGTTGCCGATCATTTTGAGGATTGATCTTAAGGTGTCCCGGGGAATATCCTTGTTAGACGGCATTGGTCACTTCCTGTGTCCATTCATTAATTTCAGCCTCTTCCGGTTCTCCATCAATCCTCAGCCCCTTGCAAACAAGAGTTGCCCCAGACTTTTGGACCCAATCCTCAAGCACATCCACAGCCCCGCAAAAATAGGTATAGGATGAATCACCGCATCCGAAAATTGCAAAAGATTTACCATCCATCGGCGTCTGAGAGGATGCCATTTCCTCGTAAAAGGGTTGGAAATCTTCCTGGAATTCAATTTCATCCTCCCCCCAGGTGGAACTGCCAAGAAGATAAAGATCATATTTTTCTTTGAGCATATCCACGTCTGTTTTGGATACGTCGGCCAGGGTGACATCATATCCTTTTTCAGAGAGGGCGGATTCAATTGTTTCAGCTGTAAATTCGGTGTTTCCGGTGGATGATCCGTAGATAATTAATGCTTTGTTCATTTTTCCTCCGTAAATGGTGTTAGTTTTCTTGATAAATCACTTTAATTTGGTGTGCAAGTCGAACTTAGCTGCCCCTAACAATGGGGAACGGAAAATCTGTCAGGTTATATTTAGAATCAGAATCAGTTTGTATAAGTGTTGTTTACATTTTTTTGGGGGAGGGGGTTGAATTTTTTTTGCATTGGCAGTTTTTGCAGTTGCCTTGGCAGATATGGTCTGTATTATCTTGTTTGGTGAGTAATTTACACCCTGTAGGAAGAATATCTCCGGCCCGGGTGCCTTTGAAATGGAGTTTTGCCCGTATGCCGTTTCTGGGAAGATTGGATTCCAGAATAGCCCGTCCAAAGGGAAAGGCTTTTTTCAGGTGACTGGTGTCTATAAATATGGTCTGTCCCTCTTTTTCTTCGTTTAGGATCACATTCAGAAGCTCAAATGCTGAGGCGCCGTCAAATACACCATGGAGGTGAATGTGGTAGTCATGGTTTCTTTTTGATGTTTCCAAGTGAAAATTTGATTTCATCGGATTTCCTTATTTTTTTGAAAAACTGTTTGGGCTAACTAACTTTTAAAGGTATTAATAACTTGACGCCAATCCCTTGTCAAGCTAAAAAATCAGCTTAGCTATGGTCGACGCATGTAAACATGCTGTTGTTCCTATGAGGCTGGCAATACATAAGTTATCTTTTCTTATCCGGATAGCGGGGTTAATGAAGCCGGTTTATCAAGAAATACTAAAAGACATAAAGGCTGGTGTAACGCTTCATGCCGATGAAACTGGCTGGCGAGTAAGAGGCAAGAACTGGTGGTTATGGGTATTTGGCACCCCCGATACCACATATTTTACAGTGGATAAATCGAGAGGTTCTGCTGTAGTACGCCGGGTCCTGGGAGAAATCTTTTTCGGGGTGCTGGTCGTTGATGGGTGGAGTGCGTATTTGTCATTAATTTGTGAACAACAAAGCTGCATGGCCCATGTATTGCGGTGGAAGTGTATCTTCCGAAGGGGCAGGCCTATGCAGTTCTGCTTTCGATTTTTGTTACTTGTAAATTGAGAGGCATTGGCTTTCCTGTGTATATGAAAACAAGTTTGCAACATTATATCAAAACGGGAAAACCAATGCTATTAGGGGAATATAGCGCGTCCGAGGAAATGGATTTAGCCGCATGATTTCGGAAATAGGTTTATTTATTCTGAAATTAGTTTAAGCTTACATATTTCATTTGAAAATTAAATATGGTTATCTAGTATAGAGGTTTTGTTGAAAAATATAAACAATATAAACAATATAAAAATAATACAAGCAGAGAGCCTAACAAAAACATGCTGACGTTGCGACAAGATAAAAAATGGTCTGATACCCTATGCCAGAAGTGGCATAACGCGAGCAATGGATATCCTTTCTTTGACTTATGCCAGAAAAAGAAGCATATATTGCAACATTCAAAAAAGCTTGATCTACTGTGTTATAGCTTTTATTCTTGGCCATGGAGATTTTAATTGAATATTGTTTTTAAAGGTTTATTACAAATTGTGATTGCGGCATCAGTCCTCGCTTTTTTTACTCCAGTGGTCCATGCCGATATTTACACGTATATTGACAGTGAAGGCTTCATCCATTTTACAAATGTTCCCACCTCTTCAGATTACAAGTTGTATATCAAGGAAAGACCTAAAAAGCTTTTAAAGCAATCCTTTAGCCACAAGAGATATGACGTTATCATTAAAAAGGCTCAGAAAAGGTATGGGGTAGAATTCTCACTGATAAAGGCGGTGATAAAAATTGAATCTTCTTTTAATCCCAAAGCAGTATCAAAAAAAGGTGCCAAGGGGTTAATGCAGATTATGCCAATGAACTACAAAACCTTATCTGTGAAAGATCCGTTTGATCCATCTGATAATATCCTGGGGGGAACACTGTACCTTCAACGTCTTTTGAGACGATATAAATACAAATTGCCCCTGGTTTTAGCAGCCTATAATGCAGGGCCGGAAGCCGTTGATAAATATAAGCGAATCCCACCCTATACTGAAACGCAAAATTATGTCAGAAAAGTAATGAAAACGTATAGCCAATATAAAAATGAGAGATCGTTAAAAAATAACTTCACATAATTTGTCTGCAAAAGTCCCAAAGAGACTGGACATTTTCCATACAAAACGTGAACTATAGCTCATAGTAGATGAATTGATACATGACCGAAGTGGTGCAAGGGTGATATTTTATTTCCAATTTTAATTCATTCAATTTGGAAATTTATAGAACATGATATCATCTCGCGGTAAGGCATTATCTCCAGAAATAAAGAAAATTACTGTTTCAGTAAAACAATATTTTGACCGCATCAAACTAACGCCTACAGAACCGAGTGCAAAACGTACTGCGGATGCTCTTGGCCTTGGGATAGCTCCAGTTAAACGGATTATGGCAGATTTTAATCGTGACCCTAATTTGCTCGATAAACCCAAACCAATGCGTGGTCGCCCAGTGCATTCTGTTAACGCATCGCATCAAGAATCTGTTCGTTCCTATATTCTGGTACCAGGGTTGGGTGCATATATATCGGTTACACAAAGGATTGCGGCCCAATGGTTGACATGCTTATTCTTCTATGGTTAAAGGAGAAATGATGAAACTATTGGAAATCCTTCCATTGGTAGTATTTGTAGCTTTGATCCGGGATATGGACAGGTCAATTGTACAGAACTGGGAGACCCCTTTTATTGTCAGCGGCCTTGTGGCGCTTATATCCATTCTGGGCGTTTTTTTTCAAAAAAAGATATTCAACCGCGTGCTGCTAGGGCTTAATTTATACCTTCTCACCGGGGGGATTGCATTGATTACCCATCAATGGTGGCTGAACAATCTATATGGCCGCTTCCAGGGCTCTGGAATGCTGGCCTGGGTGATCCTTGTCGGGTTGGTTTCCATGGTGGCAAGTCCCCGGGGGTTTATCGGGTTGGATTGTCCCGATGCAAAGCAGGTTAAAGTTTTTTCTCTGTACCTGCTGTTGGTTTCAATGGGGGCCTGTCTGATCTCCTTTGGTTTCCAGGGGAACCCTCTTCTGTCCGAAGTGATCCCCTTTACCGGTTTGTTTGTTATACAAGCACGGCTGAAATCCAGGCTTACTTCAATATCAAATCAATGATTTAATCAAAAATTTCATATTTTTAGGATTTTCCCCGATACGGCGGACCGCATAGGGCCAGAAATCTTTTCCATAGGGCAGGTAGAGCCTGACCCGGCATCCTTTTTGTACCAATTCTTGCTGCAGTTTGGGCCTCACCCCAAAGAGCATCTCAAATTCATATTGGTCGGGTGAAATTTGGTTTTTTCTGGCCGTCTTTAGTATTTCCTGGATAAGCCTGTGGTCATGGGTGGCAAATACAGGGTAAAATCCATTTTTGATGGCATCTGGATGGAGCATCTCCTTTGCAAGAGATAAATAGGTCTGGTCGATTTTATTTTTTCGGGTATGGGCAATATGGTTATTTTCCACAAAGGCTCCCTTGACAAGCCGGACCATACCTCCCGATTCAATGACGGATTTAAGGTCATTTGGGGTCTGGAAAAGGCAGGCCTGGAGGGTGATGGCAGCGGGGAGACCTTCTTGAACCAGGTGTTGGAAAATATCCAGGGTGGACTGGGTGACGGATGCGTCTTCCATGTCTATCATGAGCACATCAAGGTGCCCTGGTCGTTCAAGGGATTTTAAAAAACGGGCCAGTCGGGTGAGATTTTGTTGGCACTCATCGGTTCCCTGGATCAGGCCTGCCTGGGTGGGATCAATGGACAGGTGGAGGTCCAGGCCGGTTTCTCGAGCATGGACCATGGTTTTTTTAAGAGACGTCAGGGTCTGGTCGACAAGGGCTGTGTCCGTAACATATTCTCCAAGATGGAAAAAGGAAATTAACAAATTCTGGGCTTTCAGTTCCAACCCCTTTGCCACCACCGCATTTTCATTTTCTCCCCCCACAAACCGC
>CAXHYW010000131.1:0-8051 GCA_964021475.1 uncultured Desulfobacteraceae bacterium
GGGAATCGGTGCTTATACCATCGCGTCTTTTTGCCGTACAATTGGTGATTCTCATATTATCATTACCCATTTCTGGCCGGTATTGATTGTTTTCAGTGGTCTTGTGGGTGCAGTTTTCGGTGCAATTGTCGGCCTGCCCGCATTGAGGCTCAAGCATCTTTATCTCGCCATAGCCACCCTGTCATTTCAAATGATTTTTGAATGGACGATTCAATTCATGACCTTTTTCAACCAGGGACAGACCATTTATGTTGGCAGGGTTTTCTGGCTTACCGGTAAAGTGGGAAGAAAGGATCATTACCTGTTCTGGTATTTCATTATCCTGACCATTGTAATTATCCTGGGATTTGGGATCAGAAATCTTTTAAAAACCCGATACGGCAGATGCCTTATGGCTGTCAGGGACAATGACCGGGCTGCAGATGCCATGGGAATGAACCCCGGACTTACAAAGGTATATGCCTTTGCCCTGGCCGGTTTTTTTGCCGGGGTAGCAGGTGCCCTGCATGCCTATGTTTATCGGGGGGTCGGGTTTGAATCCTTTACCCTCCATGAATCTGTCGGCTATCTTGCCATGGCCATTGTCGGAGGATTGGGAACCTTAAACGGATCTTTCTGGGGACCGGTTGCCATAAAATTTCTGGATCTACAGGTGGAAACCCTTGCAGAAACCGCAGCACAATACCTGCCCTCAAGCATGAATCTTGCGACAGCACTGAAACCATTTACATTTGGTCTGGTGATTGTTCTCTTTTTAATGTTTGAACCCCGGGGGATAGCAAACTGGTGGCGGATCATAAAATCATATACCAAATTATGGCCATTCCGGTATTAAGGTGCGTCAGGCCTTTAATATAGTTTTAGGTGTTATTAACCCAATAGGAGGAGAATAAGCATGAAGAGCAGAAATTTTTTAACAGCATTACTGATTCTTGTCGTTATGTTTGCATTTACCACTGTAAATGCCGGAGGAAAAGTTTACAAGCTTGGCATGTCCCTGGCAATAACGGGCCCGACATCTGATGCAGGTAATCCTTATGCAAAAGGCACTGAAGATTATTTTAGATTTGTTAATGATACTAAAATGCTTGGGGAAGACACGATAGACTGCACTATCAGAGATGATCAATACAAAACCGACATCACCAAAAGAAATTTTGAAGAGTATCTTGACGACGGCATTGTCATGTATCTCAACTATTCAACCGGAAGTACCCTGGGGTTAAAACGCGATTTTGAGGAAGAAGAGATTGCGGTTCTTCCTGCCTCTTACCATGCAGGTAATCTGGATGATTCAAACTATATTTTCCTTCCCATTGCATCCTATTCAGACCAGCTTGTAAATCTTGCTGAATATGTTGCAAAAAACCATAAAGGCGGAAAAGCAAAAGTGGCTCTTTTTGTTCACCCCTCAGCCTTTGGCCGTGGTCCTGTTTCAGATGTGGAAAAAGCAATTGAAGCAGGGCTTAACATAGAGCTTGTCGAAGTTGTTGAGCATGGTAAAGATCTTGACAATACCGCCATGTTAAAACGCCTAATGAGCAAAGATGTTCAGTATGTGATCAGCCAGACGATTCAGTCACCCGTTGCAACCATGATCAAAGATTCACAGCGTCTCGGACTTACGGCTTCTTCTTTTGGGGAAGCGGGAAAACTCACCTTCATGGGTGCTCATTACACCGGTGGTAATGATCTTATTGCCCTGGCTGGAAATGCAGCTGAAAATTATTTCTGGATAACTGCCTTTAATATTACCTCGGTTCCCGGCGTTGGAACTACAAAACAATTGGCCTTGGCAAAACTATTCAACCGTGATCAAAAAGCTGCTAATTCCCATAATTATGCAGCTGGCATCATGGTAGCCCAGGTTACGACAGAAGCCATCATGCGGGCAAAAGCTGCCGGCCTTGAAGTTAACAAGGAAAACCTTTACAAAATGCTTAACACTATGAATGGTGCCAATGCATACAGTCCCTATACAACAACCGGTCCTGTAACCTATTCTAAAACAGACCGTGCCGGTGTTGATATGCTCCAGATTTACAGTGTACAGGGCGGCGTCTTTAAAGCAGTAGGAGACCCCCTGGAGTCTGAATACATGAAAAAAATTAAATAAGCATTTTTTATTGCACCCTATTTTTTATTGGGCCCGATGGATCATTAAAAGGGATCAATAAAAAGTAAGCTGACCCTTAACCTACCGGAAATTAAGTTTAAAATTGGTTTCCGGTAGGTTTAACCCCATAATTAAAGCCCAAATATAAAGACAATATACATGGAAAAAAATCTACTGGAAGTCAACAATATTGAAGTTGTTTATAACGATATTATTCAAGTACTTCGTGGTGTTAGTCTTAACGTGCCCAAGGGAAAGATTGTCGCTTTGCTTGGCACAAACGGTGCGGGCAAAACCACCACTTTAAGAGCCATCAGCGGGCTTTTAAAACCGGAGAATGGTGCCATCAAGGAAGGGTATATTAAATTTAATGGAATGGATACAACTCAGCTTATAGGGACGGACATAGTCAAACTTGGTGCCGTCATGGTACCTGAAGGCAGAAGGATATTTAAACATCTGACAGTAAATGAAAACATTCTGGTGGGATCCATTACACGGAAAGACGGATCGAAAAAAATCCGGGAAGACAATGAACTGATGTACAAACACTTCCCGCGACTCTCCAAAGTGACCAACCGGATGGCGGGCTACAGCTCTGGAGGAGAACAGCAGATGATTGCCATTGCAAGGGCCCTGATGGCCGCTCCGGAAATGCTCATGCTGGATGAACCTTCTCTTGGCCTTGCACCCATTCTTGTAAAAGAAATATTTGAAAACATAAAAAGAATCAACAAAGACCTTGATACCACAATCCTGGTGGTGGAACAGAATGCCAAGGTGGCCCTTGCCATTTCCGATTATGCATATATCATGGAGTCTGGTAAGATCGTTCTGGAAGGACCTTCGGATGAACTGCAGGACAATCCGGATGTTAAAGAATTTTACATGGGAATCACCAAAGGCGGGGGCAGAAAATCCTTTAAGGATGTTAAATCTTACAAGAGACGCAAACGGTGGATGTGATATCCACCTGGTGAATGTAATACACCTGCTGCAATGTAGACGGCTAATTCTAGGAGTTCAAAATGAAGATACTGGTGGGATATAATGGTGGCGAAGTTGGCAGGGTTGCATTATCCCTTGCAAGAGATATGGCAGGCATACACAGTGCCTTTGTCTATGTAATCACATCCATGGAGGGAGGAAGTTCTGAACGACAAGAAGATATCATACGGGCAGAAGAAGACCTTGGGTTTGCCAGGCAGCTCCTGGAAAACTCCGGTATCAAATGTGAAGTCCAGCAGAGTGTCAGGGGACTGTCTGCCGGTGAAGACCTGGTAAAATTTGCCAGGGAAAACGATATTGATCATATTTTTCTGGGCATACGTAAAACCTCCCGGGCCCAGAAAGCCATTCTCGGTTCAACCGCACGATACGTCATCCTAAAAGCCCATTGCCCCGTCACCACGGTCAAGTTTGAGATAGAATCCATATTATCCGAAGACCTTTTAAAGGATAGACGCATACTGGTGGTGGACGATGAACCCGATATTCTTGAAACCATTGAAGAACTTTTAGATATGTGTACCCTTGAGACAGCCAACTCCTTTGAAGCCGCCAGAAAACTGCTTGAAAGCAATAGATATGATCTGGCCATCCTTGATATCATGGGAGTCAGCGGTTATGACATCCTGGAACTTGCCAGGGAAAAACAGGTACCTGCCCTCATGCTCACCGCCCATGCCTTGACGCCTGAAAACCTCAAGGAATCCATCCAGAAAGGGGCAGACTCCTATATCCCCAAGGATGAACTGGCAAATCTAACCACCCATTCGGCAGATGTAATCCGGGCAAGGATTGAGGGAAAGAAAGGCTATGGCGCCTGGTTCCCAAGCCTTAAACCATTCTTTGACAAATCCTTTGGCAAAGGCTGGCGGGATAAGGACAGATCATTCTGGAACTCCTTTGATGACAAATACGGGGGATAATATTAAGGGGGCAGCTCCCGGACTATGATCTTGTTTTTTTACCCTTGTCCCTAAAAAATCATTGAAAAACAAAAGCCTGAAGTGATAAAGAAACACTATCATTTTTTTATCAATACATTTTTTTGGGAGTTGTAAATGAAGAACTTGTCTCTTCGGCTTGTTATAGTGGGCTGTGTTTTGGTTTGCCTGTTAGCTGGCTGTGCCTCGGATCAGGAGAAAAAAGAAAAATTTATCGCCGCGGGCCAGGCATCCTATGAAGCGGGTGAATATTCCCAGGCAATCATTCAAATAAAAAATGCCGTTGAAATTGATCCCAATTTTGTTGCGGCCTATGAATTGCTGGCAAAAACCCATCTCAAGCTTGGCGATGCGCAACAAGCCTTCAACAATCTGCTGAAAATTGAGCAGCTCACCCCAAACAATCTGGACAATATCACCCAGGTGGCCTCCTTTTTTCTTCTGGCTCGCCAAAAACAGGAGGCAAAGAAACGAGTGGACCGGGTACTTTCCGAAAACCCCAACCACCTCTCGGCCCTCTATCTTCGGGGGGGACTTCTGAGCGACAAAAGAGAGAACATCGATGAGATTGCCGGAATTTACAAAAAGATTCTGACGATAGACCCGGCCCAGGTAAGGGCACATCTGGCCCTGGCAAAAATTTATGCCCTCCAAAAAGAAATGGGTTGGGCTGAAGATCGCCTGAAGATAGCCCTTAAAATAGATCCGAAAAACAGCAATGTCTATAGAATCCTGTTTGAATTTTATATGTCCCGGAAAGAATTAAAAAAGGCAGAAGCGGTTCTTTCAGATCTATTTGCAAAAAAACCAAATGATGCCGATCCTCTTATTTTTCTGGGCAATTTTTATATGGGTCAAAATGAACCGGAAAAAGCCCAGTTAGCCTTCTCTAAAGCCCTGGAAAAGGATTCAACCAACCCGACTCCCTATATGCTCCTGGCCCGGGTACTCAATGCCCGGAACAAACCAGAACAAGCGGAATCCTATATTCAAAAAGCTCTTGAGATAGATCCGGAAAATTTCGCGGTTAAAAATGCCTATGCCGAGTTTCATTTCAGCCATAATGAGATAGAAAAGGCCAAAGGGTTGGTGGACGAAATTCTCTCCAAAAGACCTGATTTTTTACCGTCAAAAATACTGAAAGGTAAAATTCTGATCCAAAAAAAAGCCTATGACCAGGCCGCCGATCTGTTCCGGGAACTGATCAAAAATGAACCCGAATCTGCCCTGTATCATTTCCTTTTGGGATCCATCCTCTACGAAAAAGGGGAGTTTGCCCAGGCAAAACCCTTTCTTTCCAAGGCCATTGAAAAAAAACCAGGGTTTGACCAGGCCCGGCTGCTCATGGCCAATATTTATTATCAGGAAGGGGATCTCTACCTTGCCGAAGACAATGTAAAAAAAGTGATCCTAAACCTGCCTAACCATTATAATGCCAATATCCTCCTGGGAAATATTTTTCTTGCCAACAAAACGTATGACCCGGCACGCAATATTTACAACCGGATGATTGAATTGGCACCCAAAAACCCCACAGCCCATTATCGACTCGGAATCCTGGACAGGGCGGAAAAACAATATGGCCCAGCGATTACCCACTTTGAAGATGCCCTTGAACTCAATCCCCGTTTGATGGATGTCTTTTCCAGCCTGATATCTGTATATGCCCTGGAAAAAAAGTATGATCCGGCATTAAACATCATTGAAGATCACCTGGCCAAAACCGCCGACACCCCGGTCATTACCTCCATTATCCTGAATCTCAAGGGAAACATCCTCCTGTCAACCAAGGCTTTCCCCGAGGCCAGACAGGCCTATACCCTGGCCATTGAAAAAAATCCGGAATATGTATCCCCTTATCTGACCCTTGCAAAGGTACTGGCATCGGAAAAAAATTATGACCAGGCAGTAAATGTTTATTTAGACCTGATTGCCAAACGCCCGGATCTTGAATCCCCCCACAGTCTTCTGGGAACCCTCTACGAACAACAGGAAAAAATGGACCTGGCAGAAATTCAGTATGTCAAGGCCCTTGAAATCAATCCAGACTATATCCCGGCGGTCAACAACCTGGCCTACCTCTATGCTGAACAGAACCGGGAGTTAAACAAAGCACTGGATCTGGCCAGAAAGGCAAAAAAACTTATGGGCAGCCAACCGGCCATCATGGATACCCTTGGATGGGTCTATTACAAAAAGCAACTCTATGACAGTGCGGCAGCAGAATTTGCCGGTTGTATCGAAAAAGACCCGAACAATCCTATTTTCCACTATCACCTAGGTCTTGCCTATAACCAATTGGGAAAAGCCAACCCTGCAAAAGAATCCTTATTGAAAGCCCTGGATCTCCAACCCGATTTCAAGGGATCAGAAGACGCTAGAAAGTTACTTTCCCATGAATGACAAAGCCCAAGAGGAAAAGAATCAGGGTAGCGAGAAAAAGAATCATTTCCCCATTGAGCCTTCTTTGTTTGGAACAAACCAGGATACGGATCCCTTTTCCGACGCCATTCTTCTGGACGTCCCTGTACACAATAAGGATAGATGGGCAGTTTCATGGTCGGATTTAATGATGACCATGTTTATTCTTTTTGCCGTATTGTATATTTATCAGTCCGGTCACAGGGAGTTCGAATTTAAGCCGGATGAGGCAAAGGCACTAACATCAAAACTTGGTAAAAATCGTGTGGCGCCGACGGCATCCAAAAAAACGCCATCCCAGGTTTTTGATGAAACGAAAAGCGCCATACAAGATGACTTTATCAACAGTTTCACCTCTGTTGAGTTTGTCAAAGATAAGGCCATTCGGATCTCCATTGCCGCTGATCTTTTGTTTGATGTGGGGAATGCCAAACTAAAAACTTCGGCACAATATCAGCTTCAGCAAATAGCAACGGTATTGAATCAGAGCAATCTTGCCATCAATGTAGCAGGTCATACCGACATCACCCCCATTCATTCTAAGCTCTATCCTACGAACTGGGAGCTTTCAGCGGCAAGGGCCTGTAAGGTTGCCCGGTTCATGATTGAAACCTGTGGTGTTGAGGAAAGCCGTTTTTTTTTAACGGCTCATTCCTATCATCAGCCCATACGGGAAAATGATACCCGGACAAACAGAGCTTTGAACAGACGGGTGGATATCATCTTGATGAAACAAAGGCCCTATGCCCAAACAAAGAAAAATTTACCAAGTAAGTCCCCATTATCCCCCTATAACAGGAAGTAATTAAACACAATGGATAGCCGAGTACTCAATGTTCTGGGATTGATTTTTTGCCTGATACTCTTTTGTTCAGGATTTCTGATCAATGGAAATACCGGTCTTTACTTTAACCTGTCCGGGTTGCTCATCGTGTTGGGCGGCGTCTTTGGTGCCACTATTTTAAGCTTTCGTATGGAACGGCTTCTGATCCTGTTAAAGGTTTTAAAAACAGCCTATACAATACCTGTGAAAAAACCGGTTGAAATCGTTGGACTCCTTCTGGATCTCTCCTTTAAAAAAAAAGGTCCGGGGAATCCAGGGGCTTATGGAAGAAGAAAAGGAAACCACGATCAGCTTTTTCCGCCAGGCCCTGGAATTTTTAGTGGATGGATATTCCCCCGAAGAAATCAGAAGCTATCTCCATGCGGAAATGTTTTTTTTCAGAAAACGAAGGGATCAAACCGGCAGGGTTCTTCAGACCATGGCCGATGTGGCACCCTCCTTTGGTATTGTGGGCAGCGTGGTGGGCCTTATCGGCATGCTTGCCGGTATCGGGAATGCCTCGGTTATCCTGGCAACCATCCCCGTTGCCCTGACATCCACCCTGTATGGAATCATCCTGTCAAGCTTTGTATTTACACCTTTTATGTCCAATATCAGGGAGCGGACACTTGAGGAGCTGTTTTTACAAAAAATCATCACCGAAGGAATCGTCGCCATAGCAGAAGACACCCATCCCAGGCTACTTGAAAGAAAACTCAAATCTTTTCTCACCCCATCGGCC
>CAXHYW010000132.1:0-8014 GCA_964021475.1 uncultured Desulfobacteraceae bacterium
TTTTTTTGGGGAGCCTTTTTGGGGAGAGCTGCTGATTTTTCCCGGGCACCGCTCTTTTTTCTATCGGCCATTTAATTTACTGAACACGCCATAACTTATCAGAATATCAAGCGCTCTTTTCACCTGGGCATCTTTTTCTAACAGCTCAGCCTCCACAACCTGGCGGTTTTTCTTAGATTGTTTTGCCGTCGATTTTTCCGGGCTCATTTCTTCAGGCGCCAGGCTATTCTTTAAATCTTTCTCCTTCATCATCCCGCCGAAGCCAGAGACCTTTTTTTCTTTCTTCTCAAGAATCTCAAATTCCACCTCTATATCCGGCTGGATACCCGTGGCCTGGATGGAACGGCCATTGGGGGTATAATAGCGGGCAATGGTATATTTAATGCCAAACCCATCCTTCAGGGGCCGAACCGTTTGAACAGATCCCTTTCCAAAGGAAGGGGTTCCCAAAATAAGGGCCCTCGAATGATCCTGAAGAGCACCTGCGACAATTTCCGATGCCGATGCAGACCCGCCATTGATCAAAACAACAATGGGGTAGCCCCTTTTATCCTGGCCGGGATATGCATTAAATACCTGGGTATTTTTTTCAAGTCGGCCTTTGATGGATACAATGATGCCCTGGTCCAAAAACAGATCGGAAATTTTAATGGCCTGGTCCAGAAGCCCGCCGGGATTATCCCGCAAATCGATGATCAGTCCCTTGAGACTATCTTTACCTGCTTCCAGTTTTTTCAGGTGTTTTTCCATATCCTCAACGGTATTCATCCTAAAATTGGTGACCCGAAGATACCCATACCCGGGTTTAAGAACGGCAGACCGTACGCTGGTCATGGGAATCAAATCGCGTTTCAGGTCAAACACCAGGGGAACGGTAGCGCCTTCCCGGACGATCGTGATCAAAACTTGCTTATACCGGGGACCCCTCATTTTGCTAACCGCCTCCCACAAGGCTATCCCTTTTGTGGACAGATCATCTATTTTAATAATGATATCCCCTGCCTGGATACCGGCTTTATAAGCGGGTGTCCCTTCAATGGGCGATACAACGGTCAGGATATTGTCTTTCATGGTGATCACAATACCAATACCGGAAAATTCTCCCTTGGTATCGTCCTGGAGGTCATCAAATGCTTCGGGAGGCATAAAACTTGAGTGGGGATCCAGATTTCCCACCATGCCTTTGATGGCATTATGGATAAGCGTGTCAGCATCCACTTCATCCACATAATTTTTTTCCAGTTCTTCCAGAACCTCGGTAAAGAGTTTCAATGTTTGATAGGTTTTTTCATTCTCGGCCAGAACTAAGGAAAAAGGTCCTGCCATAAAAATAAGGACCAGACAAGCAGCCGTTGTTGATATCCAGTGCTTTGCAAATTCGAAAAACTGATAGCGCATTATGTTTTTAAGCTCCTTTTCTTATCCATTGCATGGGGTTGACGGGTTTTCCATGGTGTCTGACCTCAAAATGAAGGCACAACCCCTTGATGGAACCAGTATCTCCGGCAGTGGCAATCACTTCACCGGTTTCAACTGCCTCACCTTTTTTTTTAAACAATTCTTCCACATGGGCATACAGGGTATAATAATTATCACCGTGGTTGATAATCATCATATTCCCATACCCTTTCAGCCATTGGGCAAACAATACCTTGCCCTTGAAAACAGACCGGACAGGTTCCCCTCTTTCAACCTTTATATCAATTCCGCTTTGAAAAGTGAAGGATTTGTAATCTCCGTTCTTTGAAACCCCGAATTTTGAAAAAATTTTTCCTTGAACCGGTTTGCGCAACCGCCCTTTCTGATGTAAAAAGGATGAACCTCTCATGGAATTCTCAATGGGATACAAAACCTGTTTGTCCAAAACACTCATTTTATCGTTCAAGTCCCTGGCAGACGCTTTCAAGGAGAGAAGCGCGGCCTGGGACATATTTTTCTTCCGTTGAATCTCATATAGAATCGCTTCCTTTTTGATGGTCTCTTTTTCCTTGATCCGAATCTGAAGGTTCAGCTCTGCTTCCAGGTCTGTTTTTGCCACCACCTGTCGGGCAAGTTGCGCATCCAAACGGCTCAGTTCCTTTAGATCACGGTCCTGGGTTTCAAGCACCTGTAAATCAGATTGGACAACCTGTTTCATGGCATTCTGGGTTAAAACAAAGTCAAACACTGAGGAAGGGACACCCGCAATGTCCAAACGGCCAATCATATGCATCCGGTAAAGCGCATTCAGGCGCTCACCGGCATAGGATTGCTCTTGTGCCATCTGTTCGGCCAGGATTTCCTTGGATTCACGGACACTTGCATTTTTCATCGCCAAAGCCTTTGTTTCCTGGGACAGGGTTCTGGATTTTAACCGGGCCTGGTTAAGCCCATAGTCAATTTCATTCAACCCTTCAATCATTTCCATTTCTTTTTTGGAAAAGGCGGCTACCTTCTTTTCTTGTGTGGCAATTTTTTCTTTAGTAATTTTCTGATTGGTATTTTTTTTATTGGTAATTTTCTCCAGGGTAATTTTTTGAGTTACATTCTTCTTAGAGGAAACCCCTGGGGCTTGTTTGACAACTTTCACATGTTTTGGAGTTTTCTGGATCTTTTTGACCGCTTCCACCAAGAGCAAACGGACATACTTAGGCCGATTTCGGATATACCCCTTATGCCCTTGATAAGCCACGGTCAGCCAACTGCCGATGCCGCCCTCTTTACCCAGGACATCCACCGACGCCCCTCGTTCAAGAACTATCACCACATCTGAATACTCCGACGGCATTGCCCGAACATTTAACTTGGCAGAGGTGACAACCCCTTTGAACAGAACCTTTTTAAACAAAACCTTGCTTTCGGCCAGGCAATAACCAGAAGCCAGAAAGACAAAGCATCCGCACAGAAAGCTCAGCCGAATAAAGACCCTTGTTATTTTAAAATTTGTTTTAAGGACAGATAGCATCCAAACCAACCTAAAAATGTACTGGAAAAAAGAATCATCAAAATGGCTTTTACAGAAAGGAATCGGATATCCATGTAAACATATGTGGCCAAATCTTCTGAGATACCCGTTGATATGGTCAGGTATCCCATAAGAAGAATCACAAGCCCCACCCCCCCACCGAGAAATCCCTGGAGAAGTCCTTCCACATAAAATGGTGTTTTGATAAACCCTTCTGTTGCCCCCACCAGGCGCATGATCTCAATCTCAAGCCTCCGGGAATAAAATGCCAGCCTCACCGTATTGGCCGTGATGAACAATGCGATGAGCAAAAACAGACCGCACATGGCATATCCGGTCATTTTAAACAACTTGAAAATATTTAAAAATTTACCCAGCCAGCCCTGGCCATACTCCACATTTTCCACAAGAGGCAAGGATTGAACCTTCCGGGCAAGTGCTTGTATCTGTTCAAAACTGCCATTGGATTTTATCTTGATTTCAATGGCATCCGGTAGGGGATTTGTTTTAAGGGTTTTCAAAAACGCTGTCCGGGGGCCCATCTCTTTTTTTAATTTCTCCAGGGCCTGGGATTTAGAGATAAACCGCATTTCATCAATCCCCCCCACGCTGCGAATGCTGTCTTCAAGGGCAGGCAACCGATCCTGAGAAAAGTTTTTTTCCAAATAAATCATGGCACGCCCCCCCTGATTCCAAATTTCAATGACCCGGCTGGCATTTTCAAAAAAAAGCAGAAAGACCGAAACGATCAAAATGGAAAGGGAAATGGTGATAATCGTAATAAAATTCAAGAATCGGTTGGATCGGATATCTGTCAGGGCTTTGTTTATAAAACGGGTCATATGCGAAATCCTAAGCCTTCATGAAAGCATGGTGGAGGTTGTTTTCAATTTACCGTCTTCCAGAACAATATTCCTCCCCCGGACAGTGCTTTCCATCAGGTGAAGGTTATGACTTGCCACAAGGATGGTCGCTCCTTTTTTATGATATTCCATGAGAAAATCCATCACAGCCTGGGCAGCCTTCTCATCCAGACTACCCGTGGGTTCATCGGCGAGGATAATAGAAGGCTCTCCCACCACAGCCCTTGCAACCGCCACCCGCTGCTGTTCGCCACCGGAAAGGGTAAGGGGCAATGCATTCATCTTTTTTTCCATGCCCGTGGTCCTGAGCACATGCATCACTTTTTTCCGGATAAGACTTTGACTCTCACCCGCCACCTCCAGCACCAAGGCCACATTCTCAAATACAGTTCGGTTGGGAATCAATTTAAAATCCTGGAAAACCATGCCGAACCGGCGGCGTAGAAAAGGTAATTTCCCCGAAGAAATCCGGGCCAGATTCATGCCATCAATGAGAATCTGACCTTCGGACACCCGTTCGGCCAGATACAGAACCCTTAAAAGCGTTGATTTCCCCGCTCCCGAAGGACCGGAAACCAGAATAAATTCTCCGGGCTCAATATCCAAAGACACATCGTTCAGTGCCAGCTTGCTGCCGTAGCGCTTGCTCACATTAAACAACCGTATGATTGGGTTAATATTTTTATCCGTATTCATATTTTTGTGACTGCCCTGTGATGTCCATAATTGACTGAAAATGAATTTACTGATATATACCCTTCGTGTCAAGGAGTGCTGCAAAACAGTTTTCTTTACACCAAGCCTTCACTGTAACCGTAACCCGGCTTCTTCCACCAGTGAAGGCTTTGACATGTTCAATCAATGGCGGATGCCGGGCACAACTAAAAGCCGACACCACCCAACAAAAATAAGGTTTATCGTTCATGATATTATTTGATTCCCACTGCCATTTGGATGACAACGCCTATGACAATGACCGCTTGGAAGTGATGAACAGGGCCTGGAATGAAGGGGTAAGGGGGATAATGGTGGTAGGTGTTGACCTGCAAACCTCCCTGGATGCCATCCAGATAGCCAAAAATCACGACCAAGATAACGAACAAGGCCAAGACCAAAGTCAAGACCCATCCAGTAATATGACAGAGGATCACCCCCGGGTGATCACCTCGGTGGGAATCCACCCCCATGATGCCGCCAATTGCTCACAAAAAACGCTTAACACCCTTAAAACCCTGGCACAGACCCACGCTTGTGTCAAAGCCTGGGGAGAAACAGGTCTCGATTTTAACCGCATGTTTTCCCCCCAGCAAGACCAGGAAACCTGTTTTTCCTCCCAGCTCGACCTGGCCGGTTCCCTGGACCTTCCCCTGATTTTTCACGAACGGGATTCCAATGGACGATTTTATGAAATTTTAGAATCCGAGGGTCCCGGCACCCGAAAAGGAGTTGTTCACTGTTTTTCAGGCACCAAACAAGAGATGTTCAAATACCTGGACCTGGGATATCACATCGGCATCACCGGCATTCTGACCCTCCAGCAAAGAGGGGAATACCTGCGAGAAATTGCCCCGTTAATCCCCGAAGACAGACTTCTGATTGAAACCGATGCCCCCTATCTGACGCCAGCACCCCAAAAAAACAAGTTCCGCCGAAATGAACCGGCATTTGTAAAATCAGTTCTGGCAACACTGGCAAAAATAAAAGGGACAGACCCCGAAAAATTGTCCCTAACTATTTTTAACAACACCTTAAAATTCTATAACCTCCAACCATAAGAAACCCTATCGCTACCAATCATGTCGATGCCAGTCCACGCAAAGGACACTCCAAAGAGTGGCTTAATTTTTAACCATCAGTTTTTCCACGGCCTTTTCAAGGCCATCCAGGGAAAGCTCATACATGGGAAAAATCTGGGATATGGCCATGATGGAATGGGTATATCCCCACATGGATTCCGAAATCGGATTGAGCCAGACCGTGTGGGGAAAAGTTTTGGCTAAGAACTTCAATTGCTCAAGACTTGGCCTGCCGCTTCTTTCCGAAATATGGATGGAGCCGTCATGGGCCATGAGCTCATAGGGCGCCATGCTGGCATCCCCAAGCACGATGAGACGGGTGTCCGGATCAAGTCTGGAAAACTCCATGAGGCTTTTGGGTTTCTTGTACCGGGCCGGGTCCTCCCATAGATAATCATAGATCGTGTTATGGAAAAAATAGGTTTTCACCTCTTTGAACTGAGATTTGGCATAGTCAAACAGAGTCTGAACCACCTGGATATAGGGATCCATGGACCATCCCCCGTTGTCAATGGCCAAAATGATCTTGAGCCGGTCCTTCAATGCCCGGTCAAAGATAAGCTCTATCTCTCCTGCATTGCGCAGGGTCTCATTGATGGTCTCATCAATATTGATCCGGTCCCTGGGACCCGCCGGAATGAGATTTCGCAGTCGTTTTAAGGCCTCCCCCATCTTGGCCTGGGTTAAGGGCCCTTTGGTGGAGTAATCCTTGTATCGCCGTTCATTGGCGACCTTTACCGCTGATTTATTCCTCGATTCCCCTCCCACCCGCATGCCGCCGGGATGGTGTCCTGAATGACCCACAGGAGATCGTCCGCCTGTCCCGATCCATTTACTCCCGCCTTCATGGCGCCCATCCTGGTCCTTGAGGCGTTTCTTAAAATATTCAATCAATTCGTCCGGAGACATCTTGCTCAAGGTTTCTTCATCCATCCCAAGCGCTTTTGCCAATTGCTTGGGATTTTTCAACCATTCATCCAGCATACCCCTGGCAATCTCGTCGATTTCAAAACCATCGCCTTCGGGCAGGGGAACGCCCTCAAATTGGTGGGCAAAGACCTGGTCATAGAGATCAAAATATTTTTCGCTCTTAACCAGAATGGCCCGGGCGCAGGTATAGAATTCATCCAAGTCGTTGATATTTCCCTGGCTCAAGGCTTTTTGCAATATCAGAAAAGAGGTGGGAGAAACCGGGATGCCAACCTCTTTGAGTGTATAAAAAAAATTTACAAACATGGAGTACCGCCCATTAAAAAATTTTCCGTCTGGTTGTCAGATTGCTGGCCCGTTCATAATCTGGACTCTTTTTAAATAAAACCCCCAAAAACGGCATTTTTTCTTTGACAAGATCCTTGGCCTTGAAATCCGGATCTGCATTCAATGCCCTGATCCAATTGAGCAATTCCCGGGTGGCTGGTTTTTTTTCAATGGAATCAATCTGCCTTAATCGATAAAAGGCGTTGATGACATTTTCAGCCAGTTTGTCATCAATATTTTCAAAATGAACATTGATAATTTTACGCATCATTTTGGGATCAGGAAATGCAATGTGATGAAAATTACACCGCCCGAGAAAGGGATCTGACAGATCTTTCTTGGCATTGGAGGTAATAATGATCACAGGCCTATGTATGGCTTTTACACTTTTATCGGTTTCAATAATATCAAACTGCATCTGATCCAGAACATCCAGCATGTCATCTTGGAAATCTGTGTCAGCCTTGTCAATTTCATCAATGAGCAACACGGTTCTTTTGTCTGCGCAAAAGGCCTGGCCGATTTTACCCATTTTAATATACTCATCAATGTTACTGACATTCCGTTTGGAATCCCCAAACCGTGAATCATTTAACCGGGTCAGGGTATCATACTGGTACAACGCTTCCACAAGCTTCATGCTGGACTTTACATTTAAGGTAATCAGAGGCATGGCAAGGGTATCAGCAATGGCATAGGCCAGCATGGTTTTGCCGGTACCCGGTTCTCCCTTGAGCAGCAAGGGCATTTCCAGCTTCATGGATATATTGACAATTGAGGCCAATTCAGGATCCAGAACATATTTTTCTGCACCATGGAATTCATTATTAACGGTTGGGTTCATCGATGGATTCTCCACAAATTTTGAGGGTTCATTCTTTATTTTTCAAACTTTTATTATAGTTCACTATTCTTCACAATGAGAATATATGAATCATCCCGAGTTTTTTAACAAGTATTTTATTTCCAGGGTGGGTTTCAACCTGACTCCCCATTCATCATATTACACATTTGTAATATTAATATATTGTTATCGGATTCTAAAACGATTGACACAAATTAAACTTAGTGTTAATAATTTTATTTGACTTTAAAAGCGATGACTTAATAGGAGCATGCTATGATTGGTGGACTCGGAATGCCAGAACTAATAA
>CAXHYW010000133.1:0-8003 GCA_964021475.1 uncultured Desulfobacteraceae bacterium
TGGCATGGACCACATAGACCCCCAGGCGGGACCAGCGGCCTTTTTCAGCATAGATGACACAACTGTTTTCGGTTTCCTCATATATAACTTTCCCCACTTTTTTGGATAGAATCGCTTGGAATTCACTTGAAAGGGTTTTAAACTCACGAGTTGTGGTAAAAGTTTCCTTATTTTTTAGCTGCCTAAAACGATCCGGATTAAACGTAACGTTTCCCGGAAAAATAATTTTCCAGGTCAAGCTAAGTCTTTCAATGGAACAGACAATGATATTTATGCACAAGAGCAACAGCAGGAAAAGAAACCACCAGGCATGGTACATATCATCAATCTTTAATACCGTGATCAGATTGTAAAAACCTTTGCCATAAAGGTTTATATACTGCTGGGGAGAGCCATTTTGCAGCACAATGGTTCCGATGATGGATGTGCCTGCCAGAAGCACCAGGGTATAGACGGTTAATTTAACCGAACAAAAAAACATCCATATTTGGTTGGGTAAACTTTCTTTTTTTTTCAAATTATTCTTTCCGTTAAATATTTATTTATTCCGGCAAAGCCGTTGTTCCAACAAAGCCCCAATGGGTGAACTCTTATCCTGGGTCAAGGTCATGGCCTCTTTGATTACATCAAGACTGCCCACAACAATCGCCTTTTTTCTGGCCCGTGTTACCCCGGTATACAATAATTGCCGGGTGACAACAGGAGACAATTTATCCGGAATAATGATCAACACCGTGTCAAATTCCGACCCCTGGCTCTTGTGGATGGTGATAGCAAATGCAGTATCATGGGCCGGAAGGTCCAGGTACCGAAATTGCCGGACATTGTCCGTTGAATCCCTGAATTCTGCCTTAATAATCGAGTTTTCTTCATGAACGATTCCTGTGTCACCATTAAAAAGCCCCCGGGGATAATCATTTACACCGATCATCACAATTTTCCTGAAAAAGTGCTTTCTTATATCAAAATTAGCCCGGGACCGCAAAATCTTTTCACAAAGATGATTAATTTGTAATGTTCCGGCAACCCCTTTATTGTGGGCACAAAGAATCCGAAAATTGTCCAGGTTTTCCAACCCCTTAAAAATGTCGGTCTGTCCCATCAAAGGGGCATACCCCTTAATGATATACTTTTCAAGAATTTGATCCAGACTCTCTTCACCCAGGCTCTCTTCAAATTCGATATCCGGATAGCAGGCATCCGTTAAAATGGTTTCCATTGTGCTGACATCATTTTGATTTATGGCCCTGGCCAGATTTTCAATACCTGTTTTTCCCCTGGATCTAAAATTATATGCCAGAAACACCAAATGGGATTCAAGGGCTTTTACCCGGCAGATATCATTAAACACCGCGCCTGCCTGCACCGGAGACAACTGGTTTTTATCCCCCAATAAAATAACCTTTGCATCCAGGGGAATGGCTTCCAAGAGTCTTGTCATCAAAGCGATGTCAATCATGGATGCCTCATCCACGATTACCACATCAACGGGCAGGGGATTGTGTTTTGTGTACACAAAATGGGTTGACCCCTTTATAGGCTTTAAGACCGAATGAATGGTGCGCCCTCCCGTAAGCCTTCCGGCTGCCTTTCCCGTTGGGGCCACAAAAACAATTCTTGGTAAACGCGTATTACGAAAACCTGCATATAGATCCAGAAGGGTCTTGATCATTGTGGTGATATGGGTCTTCCCGGTACCTGGCCCACCTGAAATCACCAAAAAATTATGGGCCAATGCTTTTTGAACAGCCTCTTTTTGTTTTCCCACCTGTAGCTGACTCTGGCCCATAAAAAGAGGGTCCAGGTGCCTGCCAATAAATACCTTATCCTTAAGTACTTGGATTGGCACTTGGGAAAATGCTACCCGTGAACACAAATTTGCCACCAAACGTTTCTGAAAATCATAATACCGGGATAAATACAGATGGGAGTTCTTGTCCAAAACCAGGGGAAATGCCCTTTCCGGATCTGTGTCTTTATCACTGCCAGTTTCGGCGACTTCTTTGCCCACCATGGAAGATCCGGCCAGAGTTTTTACCCATTCTTCAAGGCCCGGTAAGTTGATACAAATATCTTGCTCAAACAAATTTAATCGGGTGCAAGCCAGGCTTTTAAGATCCAAACAAATATGCCCATCGGCCAAGGCCTTTGATACCAAGGCACAGGAAACAAGAACCAGGTCAGAGGTCTCATGAAACACCTGACCCATGTTTTTTGCAAAATAATAATCCAGATGGGAAACCAATTGAAGGTCGTGTAAAATAGAAAGATCTAATTTTAATTGCCGTGTCATATCCACAAAGTTCCTCATGATAAAACCTTGAGGGTTGTAACAGCCTTTTTAAAAAAAATAAAGGTCTGTCTCGGACAGACCTTTTTTAGAAAACAAACAAAATACATTTTTATAGATGTGGGGAAAACCAAAACCAAAAGAAACAGAGGACGCTTTAAAAAATAAAAAAAGGCCCCTGTTCGTAAGGATAAATCTTTTTCTACAACACAATATTATTACGGAAACCCGGTTTTCTTCTTCCTCCGGATACGTTTCTTCTGTCCCGGATCTTTCGTCGATTACTCTTAAAAGATAGACTTACGATAACCCCATCCCTGACACTTTGCCTTCTGTCGAGGGGGGATTTTCGTCTGTCCCGTTTCAGTTTTCTTGTAACCGTCGATCTGCGCCTGGAGAATCCGCGTATCGGATCAGGAGCCTCTAAATCTTCATTTCGAATCGGTAATATTTTATAATCAAATACCATGATATTTTCCGAGTAGTTTTAGGTTATCATTCAACCCTCAGTATGACCATGGTATCGTCAATTGAGATATAGACTTTAATTATTTTTTATTTCGATCATCCACATACTGATGAATTCTCATAAAGGGAACATAAAGTGAGTCACTTGTTTCTATATGCTTAATTAGCCAATCCCTTAACTCCACAATTGCATCTAATGTCAGTTTGTTGGCATCGTCAGCTAGTTCTCTTCGCAAACTCATAACACTTCTGATGAATTGGCGATGGGATTTGCTATGGGTGTCAAAATCAGGATATGCTCTTTTCTTTAAGATTTTTTCTTCCTTGGAGAAATATAGTTTACAAAAATCATTTATATCGGAAACAAAATTAGTATAGGCTTTTGAATCATCGTCCATATTCTTCATATCAATGAGTTCATTAAACATCTCAAACATTTTTTTCTGACAATCGTCTATTTCTTCAATATCTACACTGAATTTTGGGTCCCATTCTATCTTTTCTATCTGGGTCATTTTATCTCCTTTAACTGTTTTTTTTCTTACCAATCCATAGGGTTCCCAGAACCGCCATGGAAATTATCACAGCTGTGATAACTGTAAACACCAATCCGTTACTTCCATATCGTGGGTAAATCACAAAGGGAACCAAATACATATACAAAAACATGTGAAAAACACCAATACCAAAAATACGAATCCACGCAGCCTTTCTCATTATAATCTCGCAAGAAGTCTGGAATGGATGTTACCAAACCCACCGTTGGACATAATCAACACCAGGTCATTTTCTCTCAATTCAGGGATCAAATAATCAATCACGGTGTCCGGTGTTTCAAAATGGAGTGCGTCCCCCCCCTTCCCATTGATATCGGTCACCAATTGCTCCGGGAAAAATCGCTGATCTTCCGGAATATCTTTCTTTACACAGGGGTTGCAAATAATTGCCTTGTCGGCCAGCAAAAAAGCTTCTGGATATGTCTGCTGGAAAAAATGGCGCATGCTGGTATTGGTTCTGGGTTCAAACACGGCAATCACCCGCCCCTTTTCATAAAAGGGTTTTACCGCTGCAATGGTTTCCCTGACCGCAGTTGGGTGGTGGGCAAAATCATCCATGATCGTGATGCCCCGCTTAATCCCCCTGATTTCCTGACGTCGTTTTACACCGGAGAATGTGGATAGCGCGGTTTTCACAATTTCATCGGGAATACCCATTTTTTTTGCCACAGCGACACAGGCCAGGGTATTCATCAAATTATGCCGACCCACAAGCCCGGTTTCAATATCAAAGTTCCCGTTCGGTCCGCAAATCCTGGCATGGGTCCTACTGGCTGCTTGCCCATGATCGCAAAACTGCCAGTCCCCACCCTGCCCATAGGTTTCAACCGTTGCTGTGCACCCTTTCAAAATCTGGTTCAGAAGTTCATTTTCCATATAGGCAACAATATGACTATCGGGCTCTATTTTTCGGACAAACTGAGAAAAAATATCCCTGACATGGTCAATATCTTTGAAAATATCCGCATGGTCAAACTCCACCCCGGTCATGATGGTGATATAGGGATCATAGTGCATGAACTTTGGGCCTTTATCAAAAAAGGCCGTATCATATTCATCCCCTTCTATGACCATATACTCCCCGGAACCGATCTGAAAGCTGGAATTAAAATCCCGTAAAATCCCCCCCACCAAAAAAGAAGGGGAAAGCCCGGCTGTTTCAAGCAAATGGGCCATGATGGATGAGGTGGTGGTCTTGCCATGGGTGCCGGTAACCAGAATAATTTTCTTTCCCTTGGCAATGAACTGATTCACGGCCTGGGGCATAGACAGGTAAGCCATATTTTGATCAAGCACCGCTTTCGCTTCCGGGTTTTCCCGGCCAATCGCATTGCCGATGATCACAAGATCCGGATGATGGGCTAGGTTATCCTGCGTAAACCCTGAAAAAAGTTTGACTCCTTTTTCCGCCAGAAAATCGCTCATGGGCGGATAGATATTTTCGTCCGACCCGGTTACTTGGTACCCCATTTCCTGTAATATACAAGCAAGGGTCCCCATTCCGGTTCCACAGGCAGCAACCAGATGTATTTTTTTAATTTTACCCTTCTCCATTAAAGATCTGCCATGACCGCCCGGGCAGCCTCAATCGTAATATCAATATCCTCGTTAGTATGAGCTAAAGAAACAAAGCATGCCTCAAACTGGGAAGGCGCCAGATAAACCCCACGATTCAGCATCCCCTGATAAAACAAGGCAAACCGTTCTAAATCACAGGTCTTGGCATCTTCAAAATTATATACTTCCCTTTCGGTAAAGAAAAAACCGGCCATGGATCCAATGTGACCTGTCTTCATTGGGATTTTGGCATCATCTGCGGCCGCCTGCAACCCTTTGATCAAACGATGGGTTTTTCGATCCAGTTCAGCATACACCGCATCATCCTTAAGGACCGTAAGGGTCGCAATGCCAGCAGCCATGGCCAAGGGGTTTCCAGACAGCGTCCCTGCCTGGTAGACAGATCCCACCGGCGCTATGTGATCCATGATCTCTTTTCTTCCCCCATAAGCCCCCACAGGCAGTCCACCACCAATGATCTTCCCGAAACAGGAAAGATCCGGTGTGATCTTAAAATACCCTTGAGCAGATCCTTTGGCAACCCGAAACCCGGTCATCACCTCATCAAAAATCAGCACAGCCCCATGCTTGCTTGTCATAGTTCTCAAACTTTCAAGAAACCCCTCCTTGGGTTGTACCATCCCCATGTTGCCAGCAACGGGTTCAATAATCACGCAGGCCACCTGGTCTCCCTTTTCGGCCATAAGTTTTTCAAATCCCTCAATATCATTGTACGGCAGTGACAGAGTGTTTGAAATAACTGCTTCCGGTATTCCCGGGCTTCCCGGGATACCAAGGGTTGCTACCCCGGATCCGGCAGCCACCAGCAAAGTATCGGCATGACCATGGTAACATCCGTCAAATTTGATAATAATATCCCGGCCTGTATACCCCCGGGCCAGACGAATGGCACTCATGGTGGCTTCCGTACCGGAATTGACCATGCGGATCATGTCCACGGAAGGCACCATGTCGACCACCAATTGAGCCAATTCGGTTTCAAGGGCAGTGGGGGCACCAAAGCTGGTTCCAGTCCCAAGCACCGTTTCAAGGGCTTTAATCACTTCAGGTGGCCGATGTCCTAAAATAAGCGGTCCCCATGAAAGAACATAATCGATATAGACATTCCCATCCACATCATAGAGGCGGCTTTTGTCTCCCTTTTCAATAAAAACCGGCTGACCGCCCACAGAGCCACATGCCCGAACAGGAGAGTTCACCCCACCCGGAATAAGTATTTTGGCTGCATTAAACAGTATATTGGATTTAGACGTTTCCATGTTATTTTCCCTTCTATATTTATATACGGATAATATTCTCTAAAAAGATCGAATATACCAGACCTATCTTTAAGGGGTCAACCGGTTTGTTGCCCCCCAGAAATAAAAGACAAAAAAACATTGACATCCGGTTGAATCACTGCTATTTTTCCTCCGTTAAATTAATGGGCCGTTAGCTCAACTGGTAGAGCAACTGACTCTTAATCAGTAGGTCCCGGGTTCGACTCCCTGACGGCCCACCATTAAAAACACAGCCGGTAAGCGTTTACGCTTATCGGCTTTTGTTTTTGGATCTTCTCAAACCTCGCCAAACCGTGCCAAACCTGGAAAAATTGCAGGGAATTTGCAGGGAATTTTTCCCAATATAACTGTAACGCGGCAATCAATATCTGGAATTCTGGCAGGCAATATCAGAAATTTAAATTTTTTATTTTCATCACAAAAAGCAACTCTTTATATTTAGTGAGTTGACTTTCTGCTGAGCACTTTTTAAGGTAATCTCTACTTTGGCCTGGTATTTGCTTTCGTCTTGTAATTAGACAATCACTGGCAACTCTTTTGGCATTTCAAAAACCACATTTTGAAGGAGCAAAACGATGATTCGATTTCTTAGCCTTTTTTCTTTGGTTATTTCTCTCTCTCTTTTGAGTACTGTCCATGCTATGGCCTATGATAAAAAAGACCTGCAACAGGTTAAGGATAATAGACAGTGTCCTGGTTGTGATCTGTCCGCTGCAAATCTGCAAGGTGCTAACCTGATGGATGCTATCCTGTACCACGCTAACCTGAAAGGCGGACCTGGCCTGTGTTGACCTGAACGGTGCATTGTGGACCGGCGGATGTGTATGCAAAAGCCAAGATTGTCTTGATTGTACATATTGTGATGAAGGTAGTGAAGGTGAATATTGAAATCAACTTATTATGATCAATGCGACAGGAAAGTCCCCACAGAGTGTCATAGAGTGCTATGTCAACGGTATAAAGCAGGCCCCCCAATCCTACTGATCTGTAATTTTAGTGTAGAAAAGTGGGCGGTGAACTCTGGTTCCCCCGGATTAACTCTGACCCTGAATAATTTCAAAAAGCTGCAAAAATCAGGGTTTTCCCGATAGACAGGGTGGGTTTGGAGTGCTATGGCAATCCTGAGACTATGTAAGGGGGTATGACATAATTATAGGGTAGCCTGGGCCATCTGCATTTTTTTG
The DNA here is from genome assembly GCA_964021475.1 of uncultured Desulfobacteraceae bacterium. GTDB lineage: Bacteria > Desulfobacterota > Desulfobacteria > Desulfobacterales > Desulfobacteraceae > NBML01. The sequence continues at coordinate 7,358 of CAXHYW010000133.1, forward strand.
CAAAAGTATTTTGAACTTGGCCTAATCTTTGCTGTATTCATTACCAAGTAATCACGAGCCAACTTTTTTGGCATATTAATTTAATTCATTTATTCAATTGGAGCACCACTATGCGTAAATCAGTTTTAGTTTTAATGCTTGCCGCTTTTGTTTTGTTCGGTATGTCAACAATATGCTCAGCAACAGATAAGGAAGGTCTTGACATAGGTGTTGTTGTAGAACGATTGAACCCCGGAATGTTCCACGTCAAACTTGAAAATGGGCATATTGTACTGGCTTCTGTTTCATCGAAAATGAGACAGGACCCTATGAGAATACAGCCAGAAATGAAGGTAAAAGTACAGTTGTCTCCATATGATCAAAATCGCGGGAGAATTGTATACCTTTTTAATGTACCAAATGGTGGATATTCCGGCCCAATCAATCCACACATTCCGGGGCGTCCCGATTGATTCCGTCCACCCATTCCGGAGCATTCCGTCCGGTTTGATTTAAATTTAGGAACACCACACGACGCTGGATAAAATTGTTAGTAAATTGTAATATCAGAGCCCGGGAGTTGTACAGTGAAAGAATCGATTTATTGAAAACAGATCCAGAGATCGGAAGAGCACACGTCTGAACTCCAGTCACTCCGGAGAATCTC
>CAXHYW010000134.1:0-7937 GCA_964021475.1 uncultured Desulfobacteraceae bacterium
AGAAAAAAACAAATTGCTATAGCTAAAAGGTTAGGTGTCCAACTGTCGCTGTAGTATTAAGCGGCTTTTGCCGGATTAACAACCTCAATTAATCAAAAGTCTCAATATCTTCTAACCTGTCATGGAGAGTTGTTTGTATGTATCTAGAATTCGCAGGGCTACCAGGGTCCGGTAAAAGCACATTATCTTCAGCGCTAAAAGAACATCTAATCACACTACCATGCAAAGCGTTATCCAGAAAAGAAGCCATCATACTTTGCATTCGGAGACGCAATGATGGATTCATCAAGAACATGATAAAACGCTTTCCTCATCGAATTTGGTGGCCATTGATGAGCACACAGTTTGCCACACCGGAGTTTATTACCTTGTCCTCCCGGCATTTGGAATTTGTTGCATTCTTATCAAAACTGCTTTCCGAATCGAATCTATCCAAAACCTTGGTATACTCCATATGGGAAACGATTATTAAATCTTTTATTGAAGTACAGCTTATCTCACAACATACACATGCCCCAGAACTTGTCATAATGGATGAAGCCTTTTCCCAGCGCTGTTTTACCCTATTTGGATATATGGAAAATTCGATATCGGATGAATTAATACTTTCCTATGCGAAACTGGCACCGATAATATCTCAGCATGTATTATGGATTGACACAGATCCTCACAATTGTATTGAAAGACTTAAATTGAGGTATCAAAACCAAATATCACCCTATGATTTAAACTCAGCGGAATTGTTGAGCAATTTTAAAGCTGGTAACAATATCCTCAAACGACTATATCAAGCATTAAAAGACCAGGGGAAATATGTACATCACATAGATGGCAATGAGGACAAAAACATATCGATTTCGAATATATGCGAAACGGCGACAATGATTATTTCTTGATTAGCTAATCTTCAAATAACGCCAGAATAAAGGTCGCACAAAAGGCTTCATGTATGAAAATTATTACAAAAGACGCATATTTCAAAATCACAACACCATCTGGGAAATCAAACTAACCGTGAAAAAAGTTTCCAATTTAGGCATCAAGAACAGAAAAAAACTATGTTATATTAAATATGGGAATGTATGCGAAGAACTTGAACACAGCAAGGCATCAGATATAATAACAGGCGGTCATTATTCCTATGTTTATACAACTTCACATGTTTTACAAGAATCAACAGATATTTTATATCTCTCCACCAATAAAAAAAAAGGGCTTGTACGATTCAACTCCTGTATTGCCAAAAATATAAACCCCATTGTGGTTAAAGGAATTTTCAAAAAACCGATTAAAATATTACACAGCATACTGCGTATAATAGTTGAGTTATTCAAATATCAACCAGATCATATCCTTTGCGTTCGTACCCACGGGTTATTGTTATATTACTTGTATGCTCGCATAAATATGATACCGTTCACAATGAGTATCCATACTGATTTGGAAGTTGGAAAAAAATGGGCGAGGAAAATAGAACACAGTGTTCTAAAAAATTCCAATTCAATTATTTGCCACGGACCATATTTATCAAAACAGGTAAAAAAAATCGCTGGCCCATCAAAAAAAACGGTTGAATACAATGCATCCAATTGGGATATTATTCAAGCAAGAAAAGACCAATTAAAAACATCCGACAAACTTAATTGCTTTGGCCAGGACAGCCGAATAATATCTTATATCGGCAGATTAGAAACAAATAAGGGGACGATTGATCTTTACAATGCATTTAAACAACTCAAAGATAAAACCAACTATGAATTGTGTTTTGCGGGATCCGGAATTGCATCCCCTCTACTAAAAAGAATGATAATTAAAGATCATCTTAAAACAAAAGTCCATCTTCTAGGAGAAATTAACAGAAATGAAGTTGCAGAACTTCTGGGCAAAACCTGGGTTGCAGTATCTCCTACCAGGAAAGAATTATCAGAAGGACGCTGTATGGCTGCCATAGAAGCGCTATCGTCAGGAGTACCTCTGATTGCACCTGAATTCGGCGCTTTCAAGTATCTTGTAAAAAATGGTACAAATGGACTCTTTTATGAACCGAATTCAATTAACGATATAACTAACAAGTTAAAATTAATGCAGCATCCCGAAATAAGAAATAAGCTTGCAAAGGGTGCTGCTATTGACAACAACCGTTTTAGCACAAATCTGATATCCTATGGTGAAGCCGTTAAGATATGTTTAGAAATGGACTGATGGTTAAAAAAAAGATCCTATTTATAACAGGCTATTTCCCTTTTTTCCAAGGGGGTGCTGAATACCAGGCTCTGTTATTGGCTGAACGATTAAAACAAAAAATGGATATTTCATTCGTGTTCCGGAATTATTGGGACAAAGAAACGGTAATAAAGGATTGCGGATACACCCTCTATGGTATTAACCCCTATCGTATTAAGGGAGTGAGTGGAAGTTTTGTATTTGAAGGAAGGCAGCTATACAAGATATTGAAACGGATAAAACCTGACATTATATATATTCGCGGTACCAATGCATATTTTATGATTGCATCCCTTTATTCAAAAAAAAGAAATTGTAAGATAATATGGCACATCGCTTCTGATAGTGATGTGATTCCGTCTCAATATAAAGAGTTGCTCCCAAAACCATTTCGTCTTCTGGATAAAAAAATGGTGGAATACGGATTGAACCATAGTGACTGTATCATCGGCCAGACTCATCATCAGTCAAACCTCTTAAAAAAAAATTACAAACTAAAATGTGATTTTGTAATTGGCAATTGGCATCCTATTCCAAAGGATTCAGAAAAAGAGGATTCTATCATTAAAATAGTTTGGATTGCCAACTGGAAACCGGTTAAACAACCAGAAATTTTCATTCGCCTTATTCAGGCATTGGGTAATATTCCAAATACACAGCCGATTATGGTCGGTAGAAATGAACAATATCAAACGCTGAAAACTGAAGCGAGTCTAAACAAAATAGAACTTCCAGGCGAAATATCCAATTCAGAAGTGAATAAATTATTATCAAAAAGCCATATTTTACTTAACACTAGCCATTTAGAAGGTTTCAACAATACTTTCATCCAGGCATGGATGAACAAAGTTCCAGTGATCAGCCTCCAGGTGGATCCAGATAATATTTTAAAAAGAAGAGGGCTTGGTTTTTGTTCCGGCAATTTTATGCAATTGATTAAAGACACCACTCTTTTGATACATAATCATAAATTACGTCAAAAAATGGGAAATGACGCCAGGGAATATGCAGTAGGACATCATTCTCCCAATAATTTAGATAAAATGATGTGTATTTTTTCTGATTAAACCCAATACCTTTGGAAGGTAGAGGCTTGCAATATTGCCAACCGCAAGCAATCGCGTTTTAAGTTGAGATATCTTACCCCTTAAAAAACAAATATCGAGCGGCAAAAAACATTTATGACATCCATTAAAACAAACACACAGCATTCTTCTAAGGACCAACCAGCCTCCCACTCAAATGACGGACCAAGAAAAAGAGACCTCTCAATTGATTTCTTGAGATTTGTTGGTATTAGCTGCATTATACTGGCACATTCCAGTATTCCGAAACTGTTCTTATTTCAACTAAGAAACTTTGATGTTCCCTTAATGGTTTTTATTAGCGGGTATTGTGCCATGAACTTTTCAACAAAAAGTGACAACTTTTTCGCATACACAATGGACCGTGTTTTAAGGCTAATTATCCCAACATGGATTTTTCTAACACTCTATTTTCTCATACGAATGGGATCTGGTTCTCCAGTGTCAATCATTGATATTAAGCTCTCCTATTTAATGATCGGCGGACCCGTTGGGGTTTGGGTAATCAGAATATTATTCTTTATGTCGCTCTTGACCCCTTTGGTCGTAGCTCTTTCAAAAAAAAAACTGCCCCCTTTTTCTTTGTTCATTTTTCTGATTGTGAATGAATTAATAATTTTTTATTTTAACACGTTTCAATCAACCCTGTTAACAGAAACTGTTTCAATTTTACTTGTCTATAATTTTTCTTATTTATGTATTCTTGTTGCGGGCTCAATCATGAATAATCTAACGAAAAAGCAGCAAATAGAATATGCAATTGGGTTTTTTATTATTTTTTGTTTGTTCATATTATTTTTTTTCTACAAAGAAAATGGACTCAGATTGACCCAGAGAGATAAATATCCACCCACACTATATTATTTTTCATATGCGTTGCTGGCCACATTTTTCCTATTCATCATAAAAGATTATCAATTGGTCAAAAAAATATCACAAAACAAAACAATAGGTTTTATTGGTTCACATACTCTTTGGATCTACCTGTGGCATTGGATATTTGTACATGCATGTTTCCGCCTGTTTCATTCTACAGAAAACTGGAATTGGGTTTTAAATTTTCTTATTTGCTATATGGGGGGGACGGTGACAACTTACATCCAATCTATATTAGTTGAAAAATTTATCAAAAAAAATACGAGAAGGCAACGTATTCTGCATAAGATATTCACGGGTTAATTCACCCATAAAAACGGTATCTTTATGTATCGACTATCTTAAGGGAAGCTAACCTATGAGTTTGACCGTGCAAACTGACAAAAATTTTATCCAGCAGACAGATCTTTATCCTGATATTGCCAAGGGTCTCTGGAAAATCATACTAAAAGAGAAAATCCATGTAATGATTTCCATTTTACCATACCTGCCAACGGAATATACCAGCCGGGCACAGGAAAGAATCCCCGGGAAATTAGAAATTTTTTCTATTTTCAACCAAGGCCCAATCAGTACTTTATTAAACTTTACCAGAACCAATTATTACTACATTCTAAAAGCCCAATGCCAAGTTAGCTTTTTAACCCTGTGCATTTATGTGATTAAATTTTATAGATACTCACTCTATATCAAAAGGTCAGGCTATGATTTGCTGGATTTTTTCCAGGACCATCAAAATTTTGATCCATCAAACCATTTGGGTACCATTACCAATTGTGCCGTTAAAAAAATACTACCCGCCGAAGAATTCATAGCCTTTGATAAAGAGATCCTGGCGCTTTTTGAAAAAAATATTTTCAGAATTGTTTTGGGGTTAAGAAAAACAAATTACTTCCACATGCAGAGAACCAAACGCAAGATGACATTAAAACAAACGCTAAAATGGGTAAATAAATATTATCGGTTATACGCCTCCATGAAAAAAAACGGGTATAAAGTTAACAACAACAGCTTGAATTCTTTCTCCTGGCTTTTTGTATCGAAGAAGATAACAATGCGCCTTGATGGGCATCATCGCTCCGCGGTGGCAACACACCTGAAGATAAAAGAAATCCCTGTTTTGTTAGTGACACCTGAAGACCTGGCAACCCATGGTGATATTAATAATGATTTTCTCCAATCCCTGTTATAATGCTCTTTAATTCATTAGACTTTGCATTTTTTTTGCCAATCGTGTTTATCCTCTATTGGTTTGTGACAGGGAATCTAAAATTACAGAACTTTATAATCGTTGCAAGTAGTTATGTATTTTACAGTTGGTGGGACTGGCGCTTTTTATCTTTAATTCTATTGAGCACCATGGTTGACTATGCAGTTGGCATTGGCCTTTCAAACCAAAAGGATAAAAGAAAACGCAAAATGCTACTTGGAACAAGCATTTTGGTTAACCTTGGCATGCTTGGATTCTTTAAGTATTACAATTTTTTCTTAGACAATTTCATTGTTGCTTTTTCATTTTTCGGAGCCAAGATACCAGCCAATTCACTGAATATCATATTGCCCATAGGCATAAGTTTCTATACCTTTCAAACACTGAGTTACACAATTGATATCTATAAACAAAAGCTTGCGGCGACAAGAGATTTCATTGCTTTTTCTGCCTTTGTCAGTTTCTTCCCTCAACTAGTTGCAGGCCCGATTGAAAGGGCGACTCATCTTCTCCCACAATTCTACACAAAACGAAGGTTTGAATATAGCAAGGCAGCAGACGGGTTAAAACAGGTTCTTTGGGGATTATTCAAGAAACTTGTAATTGCAGACAATTGTGCCATATATGCGAATAATATTTTCAACAATTCGGCTGAATATTCCGGAAGTACATTGATTGTGGGTGCATTGTTCTTTACGTTTCAAATCTATGGAGATTTTTCTGGTTATTCTGACATTGCGATAGGCATTTCAAAGCTTTTTGGTTTCAACTTAATACAAAATTTTGCATTCCCTTATTTTTCAAGGGACATTGCTGAATTCTGGAGGCGATGGCATATTTCTCTTTCTACATGGTTTAGGGATTACCTGTACATACCACTTGGCGGTAGTAAAGGCGGGACATGGAGAACAGTTAGAAATATTTTTATCATATTTATTGTAAGTGGTTTTTGGCACGGGGCAAATTGGACGTTCATTATTTGGGGTGCTTTAAATGCCCTTTACTTTTTACCCTTATTAATTCTCACCAAAAACCGAAATAACCTTGAAATTGTTGCAAAAGGCAAACATTTACCAACCGTTAATGAATTTTTTAATATATCCATGACCTTTTGCCTGACGGTATTGGCCTGGATATTTTTCAGGGTTGAAAATCTTAAACATGGGATTGGCTACCTATCAGAAATTTTTTCTGTTTCATTGTTTTCGTTTCCGCATTTTAGGGGGAATCGTGAATCCTTGGCCACCATTCTATTTGTACTGGGATTTATGGTCATTGAATGGATTGGAAGGGAAAAACAATATGCCATTGCCGATATTGGGTTAAACTGGCCGCCACCGATTCGATTGTTGTTCTACTATTGTATCGCAATGGTTATATTTCTTTTTTGTGGACAAAAACAACAATTCATTTATTTTCAATTTTAATGATGAAAAAATTTTTAATTAAAACTCTTCTTTTTTTATCCATGCTAATGATTTCATTTTATAGGATATTCTCCCATGCAAATGGCTATACTGATCCATATTACATCCGATTTGCCACCCCCAGGCAATCTTCGTTGATTTTGGGTACTTCAAGGGCTGCACAAGGCCTTCAGCCCCAAATATTAAATCATGAGTTGAATCGAAATGATTTATTTAATTATGCATTCACGATGGAGCATAGCCCCTTTGGCAAAGTTTATTTTGAGAGCATTAAAAGAAAATTAAATCAGAAAACAAAAGATGGAATTTTTATTGTTTGTGTGGACCCCTGGAGTATTAGCAGCAAATCCAAAAACCCCAACGATATTTTGAATTTCAGAGAAAACAATTTAGAATTGGGAACCCGTTTCGTAAATCTCACTCCCAACATAATCTATCTGCTTAAATACTATAATGGACCCTATATTAAACTTTTCAAAAAGGATTCTTCCTTCTTTGTTCACGATGACGGATGGTTGGAAATAAGTGTTTCAATGGATTTCGTTTCAAAACAAACCAGACTTGAAAAAAAAATGAACCGCTACGAAAAAGAAAAGTTACCCCAATATAAATTTTCATCGCTAAGATATACATATCTTTCCAAAACGATTAGGTATTTACAAAGTTACGGTAAAGTTTATTTGGTAAGACTTCCTATCCATCCACGGATAATGGGAATAGAGAACCGATTGATAAGTGACTTCACCGGAAAAATGAATTATTTATGCAAAACACACAATGTCAAATATCTTAGTTTCGAAGATGAATTATTGGACTATGAATATACCGATGGGAATCATTTATGGAAGAAATCCAGCGAGAAGGTTTCTGCGAAAATTGCAAATTGGATACGTGCCGATTAAACACAAAACCTGCCCGCAGTAAAGACTACTACAATATTATACAAAAAATTAACGGGTGTAACCGCAAGATACCAAAACAGACCAAATGAAGGGGATTATGATTTGAAATACGGGGAAAAAACTATTTTTACCTATTAAATTACAAATATATATCGATACAAAAAAACCAACAATTTTGCATCGCAAAGAGGAATAGAAACGGCTGGATTCGTGA
>CAXHYW010000135.1:0-7909 GCA_964021475.1 uncultured Desulfobacteraceae bacterium
GATTCTCCGGAGTGACTGGAGTTCAGACGTGTGCTCTTCCGATCTGCCATTGAAAAGCATGGACCCGTCTATAAATACGGTGCCTTGATCGGGTATGCTGCAAACGCTATTCAAAAGGGCGACCATGTCCATTCCCACAACCTTTATATGAAGGATACCTCGCACAACTATTCGGTGGGGACTGAAAAAACGGACACCCGGTTTACAGACCCCTCCTGCCGGCTTTCCTTTGAAGGGTATGTGCGGGCGGATGGTCGTGTCGGTACCCGCAATTATATCGGGGTGTTGTCAACGGTCAATTGTTCTGCCAGTGTCACCCATTTTATAGCCCAGGAGGCCAACAAGTTTTTGGATGACCGGTTTGACAATATTGACGGTGTGGTTGGGTTAAGCCATGGGGCCGGTTGCTGCATGACCATTGGTGGAGAAGGGTTGGATATTTTGCAAAAAACCATGGCCGGATTTGCAAAAAATCCAAATTTCGGTGGTATCCTGGTGGTGGGGCTGGGGTGTGAAGTCAATCTTGTTAAAAGTTTCATGGAGGCAAGCAATTTTTCCGAGAACTCGCTTTTAAAAACTTTGGATATACAAAAGATGGGCGGCACCCAAAAAACCGTGGGCAAAGCCCTTGAATTGATTGAAGGGATGCTGCCCCAGGTGGCAGCGGCCAGAAGGGAAACGGTGTCTGTAGAGCATCTTGTTTTGGGCCTTGAGTGCGGGGGGTCGGATGCTTATTCCGGTATTACCGCCAATCCGGCTTTGGGGGCTGCGGCAGACCTGGTGGTTCAAAACGGCGGCACGGTCATTCTGGCGGAGACCCCTGAAATATACGGGGCAGAGCATTTGCTCATCCAGCGGGCGGCCAGCCAAAAAGTAGCCGACAAGCTCATTGAAAAAATATTGTGGTGGGAAGCCTATACCCAAAAACACAATGCCCAGATAAACAATAACCCCACGCCGGGGAACAAAGAGGGGGGGCTTACCACCATTCTTGAAAAATCCCTGGGAGCCGTGGCAAAGGCAGGCACCACTAATTTAAACGATGTCTTCGCCTATGCCCAAGCTGTCACAACAAAGGGCATGGTGTTCATGGACACCCCGGGATATGATATTGTCTCGATTACCGGCATGATCGCCGGCGGGGCCAATATGGTCTGCTTTACCACGGGCCGGGGCACGGTGGTGGGGTTCAAGCCGGTGCCCACCTTGAAACTTGCCTCCAACACCGCCATGTATTCCCAATTAAGCGACGACATCGATATCAATTGCGGTTCCATCATTGATAAGGGCATGTCGGTAAAAGAAATGGGAGAACACATTTTTTCATCCATTCTTGACACCGCTTCCGGTAAAAAAAGCCGGAGTGAAGTCCATGGATACGGTGACCACGAATTTGTTCCCTGGCATATTGGTGCGGTTTTATAAGGTAAGGAGTTGACTGCTTGAAAATTGAAACCGAACTTACCCGGCTGCTAGGCAAGGACAAGGTGTTCACAACGCTTCCCATGCGGGAGATGTATGCCTATGATTCCTCCCCTTTTATCTGCAAACCGGACATTGTGGTCTTTGTCACCAGCACCCGGGAGGTGTCCTGTGTCATGAAGCTTGCCTGCCAACAGGGGGTGCCGGTCATGACAAGGGGGGCCGGGACGTGTTTGAGCGGGGGAGCCGTTCCCATAAAGGCCGGCATCAGCCTTGTGATGACCCGGATGAACGCAATTCTTGAAATTGATCCTTTCAGCCGGACGGCTCTGGTGGAACCCGGGGTGGTCAATCTCAGCCTTCAAAAAGCATTGGCACCCCATGGTCTTATTTTTCCGCCGGACCCGGCCTCCCAGAAGGTGGCCACCATTGGCGGCAATGTGGCGGAATGTGCTGGCGGCATCCAGGGGGCCAGATACGGAGTGACCAAGAACTATGTTCTGGGGCTGGAACTGGTTCTGGCAGATGGAACCGTTACCACCACCGGCCTATTGTCAGAAAAGGAAACCCTGGGTCCAGACATGACCGGTATTTTCAACGGGTCTGAAGGCTCTTTGGCTGTGATCACAAAAATTCTGGTCTCCTGCCTGCCCAAAGCCCAATCCATGCGAACGGCCCTGGCATCATTTTCCAGCCTCACGGATGCGGCCCGGGCTGTGTCCGCCATCATTAAAAGAGGGATTATTCCCACGGCCCTGGAACTCATGGACCAGACCATGCTCAGGGCGGTGGATGATTTCACGAAAATAGGGTTTCCAAAGGATGCAAAGGCCGTGCTGCTCATGGAAGTAGACGGTTATGAAATGGATCTGGATCCCCAATTGGCACTCATGCGGGAAATCTGCACAACCCACCAGGCCAAGGATATTAAATTGGCTGTTAATTTGACCGAACGGGAAAATCTGTGGAAGGCCAGACGGTCCGGCAACGGTGCCCTGGGGCGTGTCCGGCCGGCTTATCTGGTCCACGATGTTACGGTGCCGCGGCACCAGGTAGCCCCCCTTTTGACCCGGATTCAGGAGATCGGAAGGGACCAGGGCATCATTATTGCCCAGATGGCCCATGCCGGGGACGGTAACGCCCACCCCCATTTGCTTTATTATCCGGATGAACCCAATATTCAGCAACGACTTCATGAGGCCACAGAGCAGATTTTTAAGGCGGCCCTGGAGCTTGGGGGAACCATCTCCGGGGAACACGGAATCGGTCTTGAAAAAAAGGCCTTCATGGGTATGCAATTTTCTCCAGTTGATCTGGGCTTTATGGAACAAATTAAAAAGGTGTTTGACCCTTTTGGTATCCTCAATCCGGGCAAGATATTTCCCACAAAACAAGAGGTAAAAACATTGGGCCTGGTCCGGGGACCTGGGGGAGTAAAAGGGGGCGTAAAAGGGAGTGGGAAAAATCCCGGCAAACCCGATTTTGATAAATCTGATTCTGATAAACCAGATGACGGATCAGACCAGATCCTGGAATTCATACCCGATAACCTTAGTCTCAAGGTTCGTGGAGATACGCCGCTGTGGAAGGTGCAGCAAACAGCCGCTACCATCAATGCCTTTTTACCCCTGTGCTCTCACCAGGGCAATGAAACCATGGCATCGCTTGTGGAAACCGGCGCCCGGGGAAACCAAGCCCTGGCACTGGGTAGCCTCAAAGAATATATTTACGGCCTGGAATTTACCACCCGGGCCGGAGACTGGATTTCAACCGGGGGGCATACCGCCAAAAACGTTGCCGGTTACGATTTCACACGTTTGTTGTGGGAATCCAAGGGGGTTTTTGGCAGGGTCCAGACCCTTACCTTAAAACTGCTTCCCTGTCCGGAAAGCCGGTGTCTTATCGTTGAAACGTTTTCCAGTCTTGCAACCTGCCTTGCCTATGCAAAGGCGCTTTTTTCGGCAGACCTGTGTTTGTGCACCCTGAAAGTTGTAAGCCGGCACGGGGGCCAACAAGGCTGGCAGATGATAACCGGCCTTGCCGGATCTGCCTCGCTGGTAAAGATGCATACCGGGAGGGTTCTTGCCATCACCCCGGGGGAACTTGGCCGGAAGGTGATGGATATGACAGACCTGAAATCCTTTTGGGAAAGCCAGGTCCGGGACAGGGCCATGTATCCTTTTCCCCTGGCCCGGGGGGCAGGTCTCAGAATGCCGCTGTTCAATTTTCTGGCCCAAAATGCCGAGGGATTTGATCGTCTGGAAAATGCCAGAATTGAGATCGATCTGGGGTGGCCGGAAGTTAACATCCTGGCCAAAGAGATGCAGACCTCCCTTGGTTTGGAAATGCCGGACAAACCCGCCGGGTCCGACCGAGGTTCTGCACGGGAGGTTGCCAGATCCGGATCTGCCAGCGGGCTCACCGGGTTTTATATGCAAAGATCGGATAAGCCACCTGAAAAGAGTCTTGTTCATGATAAACTGGCCAGCCTTGCCCAATTGCTGCCCGGGGAAAAAAAAGAGGAAAACAAATCAGAACCCGATAGACAGCCCCGGAGGCATCCATGTCCGGTATGAAGCAGACACCCCTTCAGGAAATGATTTCTAAATGTAATCGGTGCGGATTCTGCCAGGATGTCTGCCCTACCTATGCCGTTACCGGCAATGAGTTTGACGTGGCAAGGGGCAGGATCCGGATGATGCGGATACTTGAAGAAAATGGCGATGATCTGACGGCTGAAAAAGCCATCCTGACTCAGGTGGACCAATGCCTTCTTTGCGGCGCCTGTGTGGAAAATTGTCCTTCCAATGTTCCCACGGACACCCTGCTGCGCCTGTGCCGTGAAAAGATTCTGAAAAAAAAAGGGTTTTCCCTTTTTCACAGCCTGGTCTACAGAGGGGTCTTGACCCAGCAGGAGCGGCTTGAAAAAATATCTGCCCTGATCCGGATTCTGGATAAAGCAAAGATCCGAAGCCATGTGGCAACCATTGCCTCTGCCACCGCCTTCAGCTTTTTATCCCGGGTCGCCACTTATTTGCCAGAAACATTGGAAATCCCGGTAAGAAAACGGTTACCCAGGGGAATTTTTTCCAGGGGAACCTCACCCAGAGGAATCTCTCCCGGGGGCCAGGCACGGATCTGTTATTTTATGGGGTGTGGCACCAATGTATTTACACCCGGGGCGGGTCTTGCCACCTTAAATTGTCTGGAAAAACTGGGGTTTTCAGTGGATGTTCCACAGGTTTCCTGCTGTGGAGGGCCTCACTTTTCTTCCGGGGATATTCAAAAGGCCCGAAGCCTTGCCCGGCAAAATATCGCCCTTTTGTCCCAACCCTATGAGGCCATTGTCAGTGATTGCGCCACCTGTACCCACACCCTCCATGATTATGGCGCTTTTTTCCCCAAAAATGATCCGATCCAGAAGACCCTTGCCGGGCTCAAAGAAAAAATAATAGACATCAACACTTTTATTCTGGGAAATTTAAAGAAAGATGGGAAGGGGTCCATGGTTGCCACAAAGCAGATTGTCACCTACCATGATCCCTGCCATGCTGTCCGGGGAATGGGCGTGCGCAGTGCGCCAAGGCAGATTATAGAGGCCATTCCCGGGATGTGTCTTGTGGAGATGGAGGGGGCTGATTCCTGCTGTGGTGGTGCTGGATCATATTCATTTCGTCATCCTGAAATGTCTCAAAAAATATTAAATCAAAAAATGGAGGCAATTGAAAAAACCCGGGCCTCCATTCTGGCCACATCCTGTCCTTCCTGTACTCTCCAGCTGGGCTCGGGACTGCGAGCTAAAAACCTGGACATCCGGGTGGTTCATCCCATGGAATTACTTGCAGGGTATTTGGAAAACACGAAAAAAAACAAAATCCATGGAAAAAATCAGGGGGACAAGATTCGATGGACAAGGTGGCATGGAAAAGATTAAACTTAAGATTCCATAACAACGGAGACAAACAATGAAATCAACAATAAAAGCAACAATTAAATCACCAATGAAATTCCCCAAAATGGTTTTGGCCGAACAAAGATTTGAAAATAATCCCGTCAAGGATGTTGCCCGGGATCTCAAAGAACAATTAAGGGCTCTGTCCCTTTCAAAAAAAATATTCAAGGGCCAGAGTGTGGCGATTACGGCTGGCAGCAGGGGGGTCACTGATATGACCCTGGTGTTGAAAACCCTGGTACAGGAATTAAAAACCCTGGGGGCTGACCCCTTTATCATCCCTGCCATGGGCTCCCATGGGGGTGCCACAGACCAGGGCCAGGAAAGCATTTTAGCCGATTATCACATTACCCGGGAGACCACGGGGGCACCTGTCAGATCCAGCATGGAGGTGGTCTCCCTTGGCAATACCATCCATGGGTTGCCGGTTTATGTGGATAAAAATGCCTTTGATGCAGACCACATCATTGTGGTCAACCGGGTGAAACCCCATACGGATTTTGAAGGAGAAATAGAAAGCGGTCTGACCAAAATGCTGGCCATCGGCCTGGGGAAACGCCAGGGAGCAGAAACCTATCACAATGCCATTTTAGAACAGGGGTATTATGAAACCTTTACCAGTGTGGCGGCCGTGGTTCTTGAGAAGGCGCCGGTCACCCTTGGCGTCGGTATTGTTGAAAACCAGCTGGACCAGACCGAAGAGATCGGTGTGGCCTGGAATGAAGGAATTCCCGCTCTTGATCGGCGTCTTCTGGTCAAGGCCAAAACGGTTTTTGCCATACTCCCCTTTGAACAAATGGATCTTTTAATTGTGGATGAGATGGGCAAGGATATCAGCGGTACCGGCATGGACCAGAACATTATTGCCAGGACAGTGATCAAGGTGGGAACAGTTCCTTTGACCCCTAGAATCAGACGGATATTTGTCCGGGATATCACCCCGGCCAGCCATGGCACGGCCACCGGCCTTGCCAATGCTGATTTTGCCACCACGCGTTTGATCAATAAGATTGACCGGCATGCCACCTATACCAATTGTTTGTGTTCCTGTGAACCGGCCATGGCTGCCATTCCTCCCTATTTTGACACGGACCTTGAAGCCATTGAAACCGCTTTGAAAACCATTGGGCTTACCCTGCCTGAAAATGCCCGGGTGGTCCACATCAAAAATACACTTCATCTGGAGACCATCTCGGTGTCAGAAGCGTTTTTAGCGGAAGTTCAGAGCCTTGACAGCCTTACGATTAAAGGCGAGGCAACTTCCCTGTCATTTGACGAAAAAGGCCACCTGATTCTTCCCTGGTAACACGGGGCACCGAACAGATTTGCAACATCTTTTCAGATAAAAAAAGGGGTATAATGGAAATATTAAAATTTAAAAATAATGATGAAATGCCCATCCTGGGTCTTGGCACCTGGAAATCAAAACCCGGGGAAATTTACACAGCTGTCCGCCAGGCCATTCAAATCGGGTATCGGCACTTTGATTGTGCGGCCATCTATGGAAATGAATTAGAGATCGGGAAGGCATTTACCGATGCCTTTAAGCAAGGAGACATTATCCGGAAAGATATCTGGGTGACTTCAAAGCTCTGGAACAACGCCCATGCCAGAGACCAGGTTCTTCCGGCATTAAAGAAAACCCTGACAGACCTTTGTCTGGAATATCTGGATTTATACCTGGTTCACTGGCCGGTGGCTCTAAAAACTGGAGTGGTTTATCCTGGGACAGGGTCTGATTTGGTCAGCCTTGCAGATCTGCCCCTGGCCGATACCTGGGCGGGCATGGAAGCCTGCTTTGATCAGGGATTATCAAACCATATCGGGGTTTCAAACTTCAGTATCAAAAAACTTGCGGGTCTTGTGGAGACCGCTAAAATTAAGCCGGAGATGAACCAGATTGAATTGCATCCCTTTCTCCAGCAACCGGAGATGCTGACCTATTGCAGAAAGAAAAATATTCTTTTGACGGCCTATTCACCATTGGGGTCCGGCGACCGTCCGGCCCATCTGAAAAGTGAAACAGAACAAATTCTTCTGGAGAATCCAAATATTCAACAGATGGCCCAAAAAAAAGGGTGCAGTGCTGCCCAGATATTGATCAAATGGGCCATTGACCGCCATACCGCTGTTATTCCGAAATCGGTGAACCCAATACGGCTGGCTGAAAATTTCAAGGCAACCCAGGTTGAACTGAACCCTGATGAGATGACCGCTATTCTGGCCCTGGACATGGCGACAAGATATGTGCGTGGCGCCATCTGGACCCCGCCCGGATCTGCCTATACCCCGGAAACGCTTTGGGATGAATCCTATCGAATTGTCAATGGTTTCTGAAAATGCCACAGGGCCTGGAGACAATCCTTGCCAGCAAAAACGGGTGTCATAATTTATCCAGGGAAACAATTTGAACAAAGACCTGTTTGTATTGCTTTACCATACCCGATGGACATGGTAACTGCTCATGGCAGGTTTTTATATAAATAGTGCCTGACCGGGAACATCTAAAACCCTATTGTGGCAAGGGTTTTAGAT
>CAXHYW010000136.1:0-7905 GCA_964021475.1 uncultured Desulfobacteraceae bacterium
TTTGTCGGGAAAAATCAAGGCCAGAATCCCTTGAAACGCCAGCTGACCCAGGCCCTTTTAACCCTTGAAAATGAGTTAGCCTTTGATGGAAAGAGACGGGAGAGCAAGGAAACGCCTAAAGAGCTTGTCATGGCTTATTTAACCCGGATTTTGCCTGCAAAGGGAAATGAAACCTCTTACCTGATCAATGCGGTCAAAAAATTTGAAATAAAGGCCGCCAATAAAACAGACTATTACGCAGCCATCCTTGAAAAACTGCTGGAAAACAGGACCATCGATTTTGACAAAATACTAACTGAAAAAGCGCCAAAAATCCCAGGGAATAAAACAGAACTTGGCAAATTAAGTCTCCAGGAAAAAATCACGGCCCTGGTTGACGCCAAGCCTGTTCTCCTCCATGATTTTATCGAAAAGCATCTGCACCGCCCGGATTTTATTCGGCTTATAACCACCTGTCTGACCCTTCCACTGCTCAATCGAATTTTATACCTGTTGCGGCCCCGGGATTTTGTATCAATCACCCGCTATACCCAGATTTTAAAAAAAAGCATCTCCACAGCCTGCGGGTTAAGTTTTGGCCGGGAAATGGAAACCCACCTGTGGCAGGCTGTGTTCATGGGGATCAGAGAAGAAAATGGGTCCTGTTCCTTTGATGAAGCCATCTTCATCCCAAGGTTTCTTGCCCATATGGCAACAAATATCCCCAAGTACAGCCCCAAAGCTTTTTATGCCCGGATTGAAAAAGAGTTGTCCCAACACAGCTCCCCCCCATCTGCCAAGGCGGAACATTTCGGGGCACTGACGGTATTGTCCGGCCTTTCCAATACCTATTCCCACAAAACATACCCGTCACCCAAAGAACCGCCTCTCCCCCTACCCCCGGAAAAACAGGAGAATAAAGAAAATATCATGGAAACCCTATATTCGGATAATTGCGGATTGGTCATAGCAGCCCCTTATCTTCCCCAATTGTTCACCTCACTGGGGCTGATGGAAAATCTAAAATTTAAAGACGGCCCGTCCGCCCAAAGGGGGGTGCGTCTTCTCCAGTACCTGGTAGATGAGACCACCGACACCCCCTGGGCCTTGCTGGCCTTCAACCGGATCCTGTGTAATGTAGGTCCAAAGGCACCCAAAGCGCTTGTTTTTGAAATAACCCCCCGGGAAAAAGAAACCATGGAAAGCCTTATCCTGGGGATGATCCAGAATTGGAAAGCCATCGGCAACACCTCGATTCAGGGATTTCGAGAATCCTTTCTTAACCGAAAAGGGGTGCTTACCCTGGATCAAAACAATTGCTGGCACTTAAAGGTTGAACCCAAAACCTTTGACATGCTGCTGGATTCCATTCCCTGGAGTTTTTCAATCATCAAGCATCCCTGGATGGACCGGGTGATCCATGTGAAATGGCGATAAAAAAAGGAAGATTTTTAAATGAAAACCCACACCATAACAAAAAAGGAGAACAACAATGGGAAAAACCACTTATTGGGAATGGAGCGTCAATGATAAAAAAGTCAAAGATGAGTACTCCGACGAAACTGAGTTTTGGGTAACCGTCAGCAATCGTGAGAGTTCAACCATTTTGGTGTATTGTTGTGCCAATGGGGACCATGAGGATCACGCTATCCCGGTAAAGATAGCCGTCGCTATTTTGTGGGTGTTGGCGATGATAATAAATGTCACCTGAATATTCTGCTTCCCCAGTCAGAGGGAAAGCATGCCAGCGGAACAGCCAAGATCGAATTCGTGAGATGATAGAAAAATGGTGGTTGTTCCCCTGGATAACTACGGATGGCAGAATCTTTTTCATGTTGTCAGGACAGCACAACACGCAATCACGCAGAAGCGTTGCTATTCAAGAGTAGGAGGCATTTAAAGGTTGAACCCAAAACCTTTGACATGCTGCTGGATTCCATTCCCTGGAGTTTTTCAATCATCAAGCATCCCTGGATGGACCGGGTGATCCATGTGAAATGGCGATAAAAAAAGGAAGATTTTTAAATGAAAACCCACACCGTAAAAAAACCCCTGGAATCCCGGACAAGGGGAACCACCGGAATTCAGAAAGGTCTGGAGCACACGACTCCCGATGTCCCAAACTCTGATCATGCCCTCCAGGCCCGGCAAAAAGAAATGATCCAGAACAGCCCCTATATGGCATCCCAGCAAAAAAAAATTCAAACGGCCATGGGGTCTGTGGTTCAACGAGTGAACAAGACCAATCTGCCCGATGAGGTTAAATCCGGCATGGAATCCTCCTTTAACCAGGACTTTTCCCATGTCCGGGTCCATGCAAATTCTTCAAAAGCCCCTGAAGTCGGCGCCCTTGCCTATACCCAGGGAAGCAATGTCCATTTTGCTCCGGGCCAGTTCTCCCCTGGAACTTCCTCCGGCCGTCAGCTCATCGGCCATGAACTGGCCCATGTGGTCCAGCAGGGTGCAGGACGGGTAAGCCCCACCACCACGGTAAATGGCATGCCGGTCAATGACAATCCCGCCCTGGAAAAAGAAGCGGATGTGCTTGGTGCCAGGGCCTCACGTTAGGCCTGGATGATTATCGTACCTCCAGGATGAGCCAAAATGACACCTTTCAGCATGATATAACAAGAATAAAATCCATAAGGAGATCTAACAGGGATTGTTATAGGCAATAGAAAAAAGCCTATAACATTGTTTAAAATATAAATTGAAAAGGATTCAGATATGTATGAACAAGTAAAAAACACGAAAGAGAATAAGAGGCTATCACCTCCCAATAAGATTTCTCGAAAACAGAGCGGTAGTAAGTCGACCTTTCAGTTTGTGGACAACAGGCCAGAAGCCATTGCACAAAGAAAGCTGCAAGAAATGGCAAATAATAGCCCAGAAGCCAAACAATCCGCTCAACTAAAAAGTGAGCCGATCAAAGTCCATGGATCTAATCAACGTGTGATCCAAAGATTCGATGCAGGTATCGGTGCCGGATGGCACGTACATTTTGGAAGCCACCTTAAATACAATGGAAACAACGCTACAAGAGTAAACTTCCCAGGTAGATCGCGTAGGCAAATCGGGTATGCTTGGGAACAGAATATCATAGCCCAAGGTCTCGGAGGGACTAGAGGAACTGCAGATTTCTTAGCTGTTGCGGCTTGGCTCAGAGCAAATACTGTTTGACTAATGAAGATCCCATAACAAAACCTAAAGACAATACCATGAACCTTATCGAACGCGCCACCATACTCCACTACCACCGTCATCGGGAAGCGATGTATTCAAAGGGCACCCCCCGGGCTTTGGGGTGGAAGAATGATGAGAGCCAGCAAATTAGGTACCAGGTGCTGTTGGGTATCGGCAACTTAGATGGTTGCCGCATTCTTGATCCCGGTTGCGGGTATGGGGATCTGCTAGCGTTTCTAAACACCCATTGTAACGGGATACGCTATATAGGTGTGGAGTTTGTCCCTGAATTTTTGAAAGTGGCGAGTCAACGATATGCCGACAATGGGAACAATAGCTTTTATCTGGGCGATTTTTCCAAAATGGTATTGCCGGAATGTGATTATGTACTGGCCTCGGGTGTTTTCGGGTATAAAACCAATGATACTGGTTATTATTTGCGTTGCATTGAAAACTTTTTCAATACCGCCACCAGGGGAGTTGCCTTTAATATGCTGGACAGGGAAAAGTTTTCCGGTCATCCATTGCTGACCGGCCATGATAGGGAAAAGA
Source organism: uncultured Desulfobacteraceae bacterium (assembly GCA_964021475.1). Classification (GTDB taxonomy): domain Bacteria; phylum Desulfobacterota; class Desulfobacteria; order Desulfobacterales; family Desulfobacteraceae; genus NBML01. Next base: position 3,715 of record CAXHYW010000136.1, read on the forward strand.
TAACTAAATTTTGTCAATCACTCTGCAACGGGTCACGGGTGATTGACGGTTATCTGGAAGATGATTTTACGATTATCATGGAAAAACAGACAAAGGCCGGATCGGTGATGTGCTCAGTGTTGAAGAGGCCTGCGCGGACATGCAGGATCTATCAGAAAGTTTTCGTACCGTGCTAATGGGGTTGGGGTATGCCGGTAAGCAGATTGCTCTGGCAGAACTATCTTAAAATAGTGATGGCCGAAGGAAAAGGACGGTTGCATGAGGACGATTAAAATATCTATCTGTTTGTTTGTGGCGGTGATGGTAGGCGGTTTGTTTTTCATCCTGCCGGTGTTCGGAGGTCAGGCGCCGTCCGAAACCCGAGAAGAACCAACGGCGGTCACTTCACAGAGCAGCACTACCGGGGTGAGTCCGGTCCTCCATGAAGCGGGTGCCCAGGAACTCAAAACCTTAGGAACCATACCTAAGCCCCGCTTGGTCTGGGAGGCGGATGACTGCGGTTGTACCCCGATCCAGCCGGAAAGAAAACCCGGGCAGACAAAGATTACCTATGGGTTTTATCACCAGGATATGGAAACAAAGGCGAATAAAGAAAAAACCATTGCCGTCGCAAAGATAAAATTCAGTCGCTTAAATCGTATCGGGTATGCATCCCTGGTCTATGATGAACTCAAAGGGTTTTTAAATTATGAAGACTGGGAGGACAATGGGTTTGTCAAAAATGCCCGTCGGTACAACAGCCGGGTGGATCTTGTGGTGAGGTTTCAAAAAAATCCAAAGACGCTGTTCTCCAATAAATCCAAGACTAGATCCCTGGCCAGGGAAATTGAGCGGCTTCTTCGGGACCATGGCGGCGGTGGGGTGACCATTGATTTTAGAAATACCTCGGAGCTGGACACGGAGATTGTCCACGGTTTTGTTTCGGTTCTCAGGGAAAAGCTTATGAATATTGATAAGCAGCTTTATCTGAATCTTTTCTTTGAGTTTGATGAAACTAAAAAGGACAGGGAGTTTAATACCTTTTCCCTGGAACAGGTGGGCAATATGATGGATCTGATAGATCTTTTTCTTGTCATGATACCGCCCAATAACAGTCATGAAAAGCTGGCGTCTGGTATTTGCCATGAAAATGTGTCCGGCATTGTTGATCGGTTTTTAATCCTGTCGGACCGGCTGGATCTATATGGAATTGAGCATGATAATAATGAGTTAAAAGACAAGACCCTTCCGGTTTTTTCAAACGACACTGAAAAAAATGAAGTGTTTTTTAACCAGATTCTTTCGGTTGGATACGGGGGGATCGGGTATTGGCCCGACAAAAGCCTGGCAGATCAGGAAACTCAATTTATCGCTTTTGTGTTTAAGAGCCGCCCGCTTTCCGCGCAAATGGATCTTATTAAAAATATTTTTGATAAAATTTGCCCGGATTGCTGCAAACAGATCTGCCCCAACCGAAACGTGTTAATCGTGATCACCCAGATACTTGGGGTGGCATTGATTCTTTATTATATACTGGCCCTGTTTTTCTGCGAATTACGTTCTTTTGCCGCAAGTCATGCCCTGTATTTTATCGGCACCTGCCTTGTGTTCACAGGGTTTGTGGCCGGTCTGATCCTCTGCGTGCCATCCTGGCAGGGCAAAAGGACTCTGGCCATATGCCTGCTGCTGCTTTGTGGTGCGGGGTATATTGTGAAGGAAGTTATCCGGAAACGCCGGGAAGCCAAATTCCCATGAATTTTTTAACTTAAATTAAGGAGACCCCATGAAAACAGTTATGAGAAAACCAGATTCCGAAAACCGTAATTTGGCAAAGAAGACCGATTCTGTGCAGCAAAAGACCGGCAATGAGATGCAGTTCAATGATAACCGATCGGCATCCCTTGCCCAGATGAAATTTATTGAAAGCCTCCAAGCCAAAGAAGAGGTGCAGCAGCAATCGGCCCTTGAAGAAGAAGAATTACCGAAAGGATAGGCGATTACAGGAAAAAAGTCCATGACCCCTGGCGACCATAATGCCCAAACCCTGGAAAGAGAACTTACCTGGTTCCAGCAGATTTTAGATATTCGTATCCATCTTTATTTTGAGCAGGCGTGTGAGCATGCTTCCATTGAAGAGGTTCCAGCCCCTGATCTTGTGGAGGATGGCTCGTTATATGCCCGGACCATCAAAAATTTTGCCATGTCGGATGGAGAACGACTTGTCCTTTTGCTGGCCCTTATCCCCCATGTAAGACCCCAGGTGCTGGACACGTTTTTTATTGATAATCAGAATTTCAAACGACCCTTTACCGAGTTTGGCGGATGGAAGGGCAATACACACAGCGGGTTTCTGCCCACTGGCGAAACTGTTTCCTTTCTTCTGGCAGCCACCAGCCTTGAAAAAAGGTTCCAGGTGATCCAATTGTTTGAATCGGATCATTTTTTTGCAAAACATAATATCCTCCGGCTGGAAAACCAGGGAAGTTGTGAACCATTGTTCAGCGGCCAGCTGGTCATCTCCGTTGATTTTCTCAACCAATTGACCACAGGGGTTACCCACAAGCCCGATTATAACATCAATTTCCCGGCCAAGCTGATCTCCACCCAGCTTGAGTGGGAAGATCTGGTTCTGGCCCCTGAAGTATTTGATGAGATTGAAAATATTAACAGTTGGATCAGACATGGAAAAACCATTCTGGAAAGTTGGGGGTTTGACCGGGTTATCAAGCCGGGGTACAGAAGTCTTTTTTATGGCCCTCCCGGCACGGGTAAAACCCTGGCAGCCAGTTTGATCGGCAAACGGACCGGCTCGGATGTTTATCGGATCGATCTTTCCATGGTGGTTTCAAAGTATATTGGTGAGACCGAGAAAAATCTTGCCAATGTGTTTGACCAGGCGGAAAAAAAGGAATGGATTTTATTCTTTGACGAGGCAGATGCCCTGTTTGGCAAAAGAACCCAGACATCCAATTCCAATGACCGCCATGCCAATCAGGAGGTTTCCTATCTTCTCCAGCGGGTGGAGGATTATCCCGGGGTGGTCATCCTTGCCACCAACCTCAAGGCCAATATTGATGATGCCTTTGCCAGGCGGTTTCAGTCGGTTGTCTATTTCCCCATGCCCGTCTCTAAATTGCGTTATGCGTTGTGGAAAAACTACCTGAACAACCATTTTGACCCTGACCAGGGAGGAATGCTTGAAGAACTCGCCCAAAAATACGAGATGTCAGGCGGTGCCATCATCAATGTGGTCCGGTATGGGGCGGTGAGGGCCTTACAGGAAAAAAGAGAACTGATCCGGGGGGAGGATCTGGTTTGTGGAATTGCAAAGGAGTTGATAAAGGAAGGCAAAACCTTGCAGGAATAATGAAAAAATCAAATTCATGGAATCAAAGGCAGGACATATACGTCCTGCCTTTTTTTTATTCAAAGGTAAAATGGGATTCAAAAACTTAATTCATAGCCTACTTTTAAGCCATTAATAATTCAACTTTTCCTTGACAGCTAATATAGATATGCTATTCATTAAACTAAAAACAATTGATTTTTTTAGACATATATTACGCAATAAGCTTATTCAATGCAGATAAACCAAAAAAGCAGACCCCTAAACATGGAGGCAGACATGAGACAAACCATACAAAATAATTGGGATAACCTTAAAAAAGATTTTTTCAGATGTCAGAAATCTTCCGGCGGTATCGTTCAGATCGCAAGTGTTGATACAAAAGGCTCCCCGAACATGACACCCATTGGCTCTCTTTTTCTCATGGAAAACAACCAGGCTTTCTTTTGTAACCGGTTTCCCCAGAATCTGAATGAGAATCTAAAAACCAATGATCAGATCTGTGTCATCGCCATGAACGGGTCAAAATGGTTCTGGATGAAATCTCTTTTCAAAGGGAAATTTGCAAGCTGTCCAGGTATAAAACTCTATGGCCGGATCAGCCAGAGAAGGGAGATTTCCCAGGCAGAAAAACAACGATGGGAAAACCTGGTAAGGCCTTTCAGGTTTTTAAAGGGCCATGCCCTGCTATGGAAAGACATGGCATATGCATCTGATATTCAATTTGACTCCTATGAATATCTCAAGGCAGGAAAAATGACCGACCGCATCTCCATTGGATGATGCTTGAGAACTCCCCTTTAAAGATTAAACAAGAAGGCGCCATTAAATGTTTAATCGTAAGTTGCTACTTATTATTTTGATTA
>CAXHYW010000137.1:0-7882 GCA_964021475.1 uncultured Desulfobacteraceae bacterium
AAAAAGTGGGAATAAACAGGAGTAAAACCGCCGGGTCAACCATGGATCATCCTAATAAGTTTATCTTCATCAACGACGGTGACACCAAGGCTCTCGGCCTTTTCCAATTTAGATCCCGCATCCCTGCCCGCCACCAAAAAATCTGTTTTTGCTGACACGCTTGCGGTGACCTTGGCCCCTAGGGCTTCGAGCTGTTTTTTGGCCTCGGCCCGTTTCAGGGTATCAAGGGTGCCGGTGAGCACCAGGGTCTTGCCAGCCAAGGGATGATCTGCCGGGAGAACTTGTAAAAACAGATCATTGAAAACATGAACCCCTGCATCCAGAATCTGCTGGAGGATCTCTTTATTTTCCGGGTTGGTAAAGAAAAGCACCAGAGATGCAGCGGTTTTTTCCCCCAGGCCAGGGATGTTTTCAAGGGTGTCTTTGTCTGCCGCCATGAGGTGTTCCAGGGTTTCAAAATTGCGAGATAGTAGTCTGGCCGCATTTTCACCGGTGTGATCAATGCCCAGGGCAAATAAAAATTTTGAAAAACTGACTTGCTTTGAGCCTTCAATGGCTTTGAGCATATTGGAAACAGACTTTGCAGCCTGGCGGTCCAGTGTGGCCAGGCGCTGCTTATCAAGGGTGAAAAGATCGGCAAAGGAAGAGATCAATCCTTCATGAACCAACTGGTCCACAATTTTTTTGCCCAGCCCGTCCATGTCAAACCCTTTTTTGGACACAAAATGTTTGATCCGCTCGGTCAGCTGGGCCGAGCAGGTGATATTGATGCATTTTATGGCAGCCTCGTCCGTGACTCTTCTGACCGGACTTTTACAAACAGGACAGATGTCAGGCATTTCAAAGGGAATTTCGTTTCCCTTCCGGGCAGATTCAATAATTTTGACCACCTTGGGAATCACATCCCCTGCCCTGGTGATCAGCGCCCTGTCCCCAATCCTTATATCCTTTCGTTTGATTTCATCGGCATTGTGCAGGGTGGCCCGGGCCACAACCACTCCACCAACATTGGTGGGTTCCAGCACTGCCACCGGGGTCAGGGTTCCGGTTCTGCCCACCTGGACAATGATATCCAGGATGGTGGTGGTTTCCTGGACTGCTGCAAATTTATAGGCAATGGCCCACCGGGGACTTTTGATTTTTTCCCCCAGGGCCTGCTGCATGTCCATACGATCCACCTTGATCACCATGCCGTCAATTTCATAATCCAGGTTCGACCGAATTCCAGACAATTTTTGGTAAAAACTTAAAACCTCTTTGATGGAAATCTGGGTCTGGATATGTTCGTTTACGGGAAAGCCAAATGCTTTCAAGTCGGCAAGCATACTGGCCTGGGTGTCAAATGAAATGCCCCGGACACCCCCTACCCCATAAACAAAAATCGTCAAAGGCCTTGTGGATGTTACCCGGGAATCCAATTGCCGCAGGGAACCTGCCGCCGCATTCCTGGGGTTTGCAAATATTGCGTCCCCTTTGGAAAGACGGGAGTTGTTCAGCCGTTCAAACTCCTTTTGTTTGATAATGATCTCACCTCTGACCTCCAGAAGAGCGGGCACTTGCCTTTGGGTATTGTTCAATCGCAAGGGGATGGAACGTATGGTCCGGACATTTTCGGTGATCACTTCCCCATTAATGCCGTCCCCCCGGGTGGTGGCCCGGACAAGGATTCCATTCTCATAGGTCAGTTCAACGGCCACCCCGTCCAGCTTGGGCTCTGCCGTGTATCGGATCTCTTTAAAATCAAGATTTTTGATATTTCTGTCATGGAAGGCCAGAACATCCTCATCCCCAAAGGCATTGTCCAGGCTCAACATGGGAATGGAGTGGGCAGCCGATTCAAAGAATTCCAATGGGGGTGCCCCCACCCGCTTTGTGGGGGAATCGCTAACACTCAGTTCGGGATATTGGGTTTCCAATTCCAGAAGTCGTGCCAACAGCCGATCATATTCCCCGTCGGAAATGATCGGATCATCCAGTACGTGGTACCGATAACTGTGGTCGGTCAATTCTTTTTGAAGCCGTTTGGCCTCCTGTTCCAGATCTTGGTGCATTTTATGAAAGTTTCCCGGCAAATTCCAGCACTGAGTCACAGGCTAATTTCCTTGCCGTTTTAAATGTTTTTTTCCGGAACCCGGGTTCCCAATGGCCTGTCCCTGCCGCCACACTATCCGATACCACCAGGAGAGCTGTGAGAGATACCTGTCTGTATTCTGCCACGGCAAACAGAGCGGAACATTCCATCTCAACGGCCCAGGCACCCCTGTCCCTGAACCAGGCAACTTTTTGGGGGGTCTCCCGATAAATGGCATCCGTGGTCCAGATGGGACGACGGTGGGTGGTAACGCCTGCGGCCGTCAAATGGGCAGACAACTGGTCTGACAAGTTTTTATCCGGTGCGCAACAGGGCAAATCCGGGTCCAGCACTTTGTAGTTGCAAGAAGTTCCCTCATCCACAATGGCGTGGTCGGGAATAACCAGATCTCCGCAAACCAGATCCGGCACAACCGCCCCGCACCAACCCAATACAATGATATTTTTTGCTCCCCGGGCAATGAGAGACTCCAGGAGCATCACCCCATAGGGTGCGCCAATATAGGGGCCAGCAATGGAAATCCCACTGGGACCTGTTTCAGGTCTCATAAGGGACCCCATGAAAAACCCTTGCATCTTCGGCTTTTCAAGCCTTGTCCGCAAATGCCGAAGATCGGGTTCCGTGCTGACCAAAACCGCCACAGGCCCCAAATCAGGGCTCTGTCTGGCGCCTAAAGGAGGTACAATTGCATCATTATTCAGGTCCGACCATGTCGGATAATTCATCCTTTACCTCGTCAATAATCTCATAGATCCACATGACGTCTTCCACAGAAAGTCGACCCGCCTTTGAAGGCGCCCGGTCAGACCCGTCCTTTTTTTTAAGAACTCTCGGACCTATCTGGAGCTTAGGCTCTCCCTCTCCATACTGCTGGATGGAAATTAAAAGTCCTGTTTCTTCGTTCTTCCACTCTTTGATCAATTTGTCCAATTCGGAATCATAACCGGCCATAAATACTTCCTTTCTATTAAGTCGGGGTCAGGCAACACCTGACCCGTCTGGTTTATATTATTGAAAAATCGGCAATGTTTTTAAACAAGCCGGATACGGATGCCAAAAGAGCAATCCGGTTATTCTTGACGGCCTCATCATCGGCAAAGACCATTACATCATCAAAGAAACTATCAACCAACGGTCTTAGGGTTGCAATCTCTCTTAAAGCAACCGTGTATTCCCCGTTTTCTATGAGGGATTCAACGGTTAAAAAAACCTTCGTGCAGGCATCAAACAGATTTTTTTCTGCCGGATATTCAAACAGGGCCGTATCCACTTTACAGGCCGTTGTATCCCCGGCTTTTTTCTGGATATTCTCCACCCGCTTGAAGGTGACGGCCAGGGGTTCAAAATCCGGATCTTTTCTCAATTCGTCCAGGGCTTTTACCCTCAGGTGCACATCAGGCAGATTGTCAAAGGATGCAGCCAACGCGGAATTAACCGCTTCCTTTGAAAATCCCTGATCCGTCATGATATTGACCATCCGATTTTGAAGGAATCTTTTTACCTGGCCCGTAAGCTCCTGTATTTTAGCCCTGTCGGACACAAACCCGCCCAGTCCCTTTTCAATGAGGGCGGTCAGGGAAAACGTCAGATTTTCAGCCTGGATAATCTGAATGATACCGATGCCCAGACGTCTCAGAGCATAAGGGTCAGCGCCTCCCGTTGGAATCAGGCCAACGGAGAAACAGCCACAGATGGTGTCCAGTTTGTCGGCAATGGCCAGCAGGGCAGCAATAGGATTTCCAGGCAGCTTTCCCCCGGACTGAACCGGTCTGTAATGCTGTTCAATGGCATCTGCCACATCCGGGGCTTCTCCGGCCTTTAAGGCATAGGCCCGGCCGATGAATCCCTGGAGTTTAGTAAACTCAATCACCACCTGACTGACAAGGTCTGCCTTACAGATTTTGGCGGCCCGGGACAAATTTGTTTTCAAGGTGGCTTTATCTGCGGCACTTTTATCTGGATAGACACTGACCTCTCCCAGATAATCCACCAACCCTTCGATGCGCTGGACCTTTTCATATACCGAGCCCAATTTCGCTTGAAAGGTGACCTTCTTTAATTTTTGGGCAAAGGCATCCAGGCTGATTTCACAATCGGCTTCATAGAAAAATTTGGCATCGGAAAGCCTGGCACGCAATACCTTTTCATGGCCTCTTGCTACCAGATCCATATCCTTTGCCAGGGTATTATTCACAGCAATGAACAAAGGTTTCAATTTCTTTTTTTCATCCACCAGGGCAAAATATTTCTGATGTTCCCGCATGGCCGTTATCAGAACTTCATCGGGCACCTCAAGAAAGGCGTCGTCAAAGCGGCCTACCACGGGATAGGGGTATTCCACAAGATTGGCCACGATATCCACCAGAGCTGGGTCCTCCAGAATCTGACTATCATTTTCCTTGGCAAGAATCTGAATGGCATCGAGCATCATCTGTTTTCTTTTATCAATGTCCACAATCACATTAGCGGATTCCAATACAGCTTCATAGTTGTCTGCTGTTTCAATTGTCACGGATGCAGGGTGCATAAACCTGTGACCAAAGGTTGTGTTGGAACTTTGAATATCCCCCAGGGTAAAGTTCAACACCTGATCTCCCAAAAGCCCCACAAGGGAGATAATGGGCCGGGCAAAGCTGATTGAAAGACTTCCCCACCGCATGCTTTTGGGAAAGGGAATGGACAATATCTGCTTTGCCATCATCTGTTCCAAAATGGCGGCAGAAGCGTCACAACTTTCTTCCACCACGGCGGTGAGGTACCGCCCCTTGCCGGTCTCTTCCACAATAATCGCATCAACATCAATACCTGCCTTTGCGGCGAACTTTACAGCGGCAATGGTGGGCTTTCCATTTTCATCAAATCCCACTCGTTCAGGGGGTCCTGACAGGGTGGAAGTCTTGGGATTCTGGGCCGGTGCCACATCTTTCACCATAAGGGTCAGACGCTTGGGGGTTCCCAATATTTTTGCCTCTCCATGTTCGATGCGGGCAGCGACAAGGGCGGATAGAATATTTTTTTTAAATGCGGTCAGTGCCGGGATAATATATCCTGCCGGAATCTCTTCACAGCCGATTTCAATTAGAAGTGTGCTCATTTTATTTATGGTCTCCCTTTTTCAATAATGGATGTCCCATCTCTTCCCTCTGGACAAGATAAGCCTGGGAAGCTGCCCGTGCAATGTTCCGTATCCGCTTGATATAGCCTGTCCGTTCGGTCACGGAAATCGCCCCCCTGGCATCCAGCATGTTAAAAATGTGAGAACATTTAAGGCAAAATTCATAAGTTGGGATCACAAGCCCGGTCTTTACAATCCGATGGGCTTCTGCCTCATATTTTGTGAACAGATCAAAGAGTAGATCCACATCGGCTATCTCAAAATTATAGGTGGACTGCTCCACTTCCTGTTGGTGATACACATCTCGGTAGGTGACCGTATCATTCCATTTGAGATCATATACATTGTCCACCCCTTGCAGATACATACACAGCCGCTCCAACCCATAAGTTAGTTCAACGGGTATGGGATTAACATCCACGCTCCCGACAATCTGGAAATAGGTGAACTGGCTGACTTCCATGCCGTCCAGCCATACCTCCCAGCCAAGGCCGGAAGCCCCCAAAGTCGGAGATTCCCAGTCATCCTCCACAAATCGGATGTCGTGTTCCAAAGGATCAACCCCCAGCATTTTTAAAGAATCCAGATACAATTGCTGAATATTGGAGGGAGAGGGTTTCAAGATAACCTGATATTGATAATAATGCTGAAGCCGGTTGGGGTTTTCGCCGTACCGACCGTCGGTTGGCCTTCTTGACGGCTGGACATAGGCCACTTTCCAGGGTTCAGGACCCAGGGCTTTCAACAGGGTGGTGGGATGGAATGTGCCTGCACCCACTTCCATGTCATAGGATTGTATCAGGACACAGCCCTTTTCTGCCCAAAATCTGTTCAGGTTTAAGATAACATCTTGAAAATTCATGTTACTCCCGTTTCTTTATATAATAGGGTTATAGTATCAAAATACCGTTTTTATCTATGGATGTGCCAAGAAGAGTTGCCCCTTCCAAAGGTTCCAGGATCTGTTGCCAGGCAGTTGCCAGACCCACAATTTTCTCTTTCTCTCCAATTGCCCAGAGGCATCCGCCGCCGCCTGCCCCGGTAAACCTTGCACCGCAATTTAATGCCACAGCTCTTTCAAACAACTTTTTGCCTGTATTGTCAAGGACCTCTGGTGTCATTTCAAGTCGCAATCGGGTCTCTTTAACCATCAATTCCCCGGCCAGACCGAAGTTGTTGCTTTGAACAGCCAGATAAAAATCTTTTGTTATTTCCACAATTTTTTTAAAAACATCCCTGTTATCCCCCCGGATAAATCCTTCAACCCATTGTTTATTAATATCTTTAGAAACATGGGGAATTCCACAATAGGCAACCAGGATATGGTCATTAAATGCCGCAAGATCACGCTTGTTTTCAAACACCTTCCTTTGATTGAATTTGGGTCCTGTTTCTCCCATTTTCCATTCCCAAAGATTCACCCCTCCAAAGGCAGCAGCGGCCTGGTCCTGGACCCCGCAGGGAACACCAGCCACACTGGATTCAATTGAGTGGGCCAGCCATACAATTTTTTCCGGATTTATCTTTTCTCCCAGGGCCGCATAAAAGGCGGCGATAATGGCAACAGCAGCAGATGAGGAGCCGCCCAGGGCACTTCTTGGCGGAGAAGTAGAATTGATCTGTATGTGGACCCCATGGGCATTAAAATAGCTTGCCACCGCAAACATCAGCCCCATGGGATGATCAAAGGGCACCTGATCCCTGTCACACTCGGTGGATTCAAACCCCCGGGAAGATATTTTAATGCGGTTCTTGGTCCAGGCTGAGAGCGTGACAACAGTGCGCAGGTTAAGGGCAATGTTGAAACTTGCTGGTTTCATATGGTTAAGGGGCAAATAAAAGGTGGAAATATCCAGGGTGCCGCCAAAATCCACCCGACAGGGCACCGAGGCCACAATGGGTTTGTTGGCCAATATCGGATTAAAATTCATTGTTCCTTCCTCAATTGTCTTAAAAATTTCAAACTTTTAAACTCCCGCCCGATATGAAAAGGGATAAAGGATTCCAGCAAAATCGCTCCCTCCTGAATGGCAAAAAGGGAAGATTTCATCCGGTCTGCCCTTTGGATATCCACGGCATTGATCCAGACAAGCTGTTTTAAAGTTCCCTTGGACACATTCATCCCATGGGCTGACCTGTTTTTGAGGCAATTATCACAAACAATCTTGCCTTCCTTAAAATCGAACTGAACACGCTTTTGTTGGATATCATCCACCGGAGTGTTGCAATTATCACAAAATTCAATGTTGGGACTGAATCCTGAAATCCGCATAAACCGAATCTGGAATAAAAGACTTAAAACCTCCATTTTAATTTCAGACTGATTGAGCATATCAAGGACAAAAAAAAGCAGATCATATAGCTGGGTTTGCTTTTTTCCCTCTTCCAGCCAAAGGTAAATCAATTCAACCCAATAACAGGCATAGGTAGTTTTAAAAACATCATACCGGATATTAACAAACCCATTTTCAAGATCGGTCTGGGCCAGAATAGTCAAAGAGTCCTTAATTTTTTTGGGAAAGGTACACTGGATATGGTTGACGGAGAACAGATCCAGGGCGCCGGAAAACCGTTTCACACTTTTTTTGGCATTTTTGGCAATCACGCAAATTTTCCCCCGGGATCGGGTTAAAAACGTGATGATATAATCATGATCCCCATATTCTATTTTACGC
>CAXHYW010000138.1:0-7850 GCA_964021475.1 uncultured Desulfobacteraceae bacterium
TAAACCGTATGGCCCCTTCCATGCCAAGGAAATGGTATATTTCACCGCTTACACTGGAGGTGACACCAGGGTCTGAAATCTGGGTACAAAATGAAGCAAATGACTTTCAGCCATGCTCAGGGACTCAAATTTTAAAGGAATTATACACGTTGATAGAACATACGGCAGATGATCTGCAGGAGTGTATATTTAACACCAATCATGCGTCTAATTATTTAAGTTTAAAGGGAGAATTGGCAAAAGACAAAAAAAAATTCCTAAAGAGAATTAAAGCCGGTATTAATGATCCAAAAATTCGACGACCTGAATACATGCGTGGGTTGTAGGGAAGGGGTGTAAAAATCAAAGCAGGCCCCTATTCCTTAACTCACTATTTAATATTCCTTACCGGCAGTACACGGTTGCCCATAGTATGTGATCTGTGATGCCAGCTGGTCCCTGTCGCAATGCCCTTAACAAATGGATAACTGGCAGACCTTGTTCCATTGTCCTGAAGAGCCCATGGACAGCAACATGTTAAAGCAAAAATTGGATGTATTACATAATTTCCTGAACATCCATCATTTGGCTTTGTTGTATTCTTTTGATAATAAACCATTAAACTTTCTAATTCTTGAATATCTGGGAGCCGCCAATCAGTATATCCGCCTAAATCGAAAGCCTCAGCATATAGTTTTGCTTCTTCAATAGAAAGTTTGTAGCCATTATCTGCCTGAGCCCACATCATGTTAGTTCTTTTATCAACGACCACCCCAATTGAGTATTGAATAAAAAATTCATCTTCAGCCACGACATCGCCAAGATTCTGTGCCTTCGCCAAAGAAGATGATGATAAAGTCAATACAAATCCAAACAGAATAGCCGCAATTCCGCATTTCCAAATGGGCGGTCTTGCAAAGGGGGTAGTGACATTTGATTTTGCCTTTAGGATTTAATTTTCCAGTGCTGAGTATTCGGCTCGCCTAACAGCCATGAATACTTGTATAGAATAATTTTTTAGACCCTATCTCAAAACGACGTCATGTCGACAAACAGTTTGACTTTCCCCCTCAATTGTATTTTAATTCGAGCTACTTATAAAAAATGTTTGATCAAAAGCATTGCATATAGCAATACCATTCAACGGGGATGAAGAGAGTTTACTGTATAAAAGGTTAGGAACCCCATCAAATAGATCATTAAGCACTCAATTGTACGATGACGTTTGTTCTTTAATGTAATAAGTCAAGGAGGAAGTTATGTCAGAGGAAAGTGCAAAAGTTTTTTTGGAAAAATTTGCCAGTGATGAAGCGTTTAAAAAAAGTATTAACGATGCGACCAGTGATGAAGATCGGAAACAACTGGTTAAAGATGCTGGTTTTGAATTTACAAAAGACGATCTGAAAGCCGCTGCAAAAGCCCAGGGAAAACAAGAGCTGGGCGAAGACGACCTTGACAGCGTTGCCGGTGGTTCGTCGGCAACCTGGGTCTCAACCGGAGCCGCTGTTGGAGGCGCTTCAGCAGCAGCATTGTAGACGCAACAAACACTTACATGGACTATCGTTCCCCGGCCATGGAATGCCATGGCCGGGGATCTGACCGGAGACGAGTATCCCCGTTATTTTTTCCTTCCCTGACGACGGTTACGACTTTCCCGATAACTCTCGCGGTTTCTTGGGAAGGTTTTCTTCCTGTGTCTGCCATAACCATTAATATAGTCTGCTAAAGGAAATATGCCTTTGAACTCAGCAAAACAGGTTGAACCAATTTGTTATTTTGATGAAAAGCATGGAGCCGCTAAACACCACCGGCTCAATCCACATTCCAGATCATCCGATGAAACCCTGGAGATCATGGAAAAACATTTCACTAGCATCGGCTTGACCCGACTCATTGACCTGACCGGACAGGACAGGATCGGTATGCCGGTCTATAATGCGGTTAAGCCGGGGATGGTCAATTACTCGGTCCAGCATGGAAAAGGAATGACCCGGAAGGATGCCAAGTTGTCTGCAATAATGGAATCCTTTGAACGATACTATGGGTCCTGTGCAGAGCTGTCATCATTTTCCGCCACCTATAACGATGCGGGTAAGCACCATATCATGATCCCCTTTGAAAAACTTGCCAAGACCAAAGCCAGCCTTTTTCATCGGGATATGACCATTGATTGGACTGTTGGGTATGATATCGTAAACCGCGAACCTGTTGCAGTCCCACTTGATCTGGCGTTGTTGAGACCCCATACCTCTGCCCGGCGCCTTCCCCTTCTCCAGGCGAGCTCCAACGGACTTGCCTCGGCAACCAATTTTGCAGAAGCGGTAAGTCAGGGTCTCCTTGAGTTGTTTGAGCGGGACGCCATTACCTGTGATCACCATCGAAGCGCTGCCGCAGGCAAGGCGCTTCCCCTTGACCTGATCCGTTGGCGCTCCGTGGACCATCCCGTTATCAGGCCTTTGCTGGAAACCATCCATGCAGCCGATATTATTCCTTTGTTATTTTCCTGTGAAGTGGATACCCGGATTCCTACCTATAACTGTTACATTGCAAATAAAAAAAATCCTTCTGAAGGCTTTTTCCATGGAATGGGAGCAGGAATGGATGAGGCAACGGCTATGATCCGGGCCATAACAGAGGCTGTCCAGGCCAGATCAGCATTACGCTCCGGCACCCGGGATATCTTTTTTCACAATGATGCCCTGTTTCATTCCCTGTCAAATCCCGGATTTTATATTGACCAACTTGGGGGTGAAGATGCAGGCCGGGATTTGTCGGAGTTTGCCGATTATGCCACCCATACATTCGAAGGCGATATCAATGTCTGTCTGGAACGCCTGGCAGCCATCGGGCTGAATCAGGTCATTGTGCTTCGTCTGACTCCTGAAGACCTTGATTATATAGTTGTTCGGGTCATGGTTCCGGGCCTGGAAGGATACATGCTGCCCTTGTACAGCCCGGGAAAAAGGGCAATGGCAATGATGGAGGAGAAAAAATCATGAAAATTATTGTCTTTAGCGGTCCCTCCCTGGGTGAGATTCCCAACATCAATAACGACGATATTATCTGGCTGCCGCCAGCCGGACAAGGTGATTTTTTGAGTGCGGTACATCGTTTAAAACCGGATGTTGCCGTTATTATTGATACGTTGATCTGGCCCCACACAACAGTGTGGCATAAGGAAATTATCTGGGCCTTGTCCAAAGGAGTACGTGTGATCGGTACTGCAGCCGTGGGTGCCCTGCGTGCCGCAGAGCTTTCGTTCTGCGGCATGAAAGGTTGGGGCCAGGTTTATGACCAGGCGGCAGCCGGCAATCTGGAGGATGATGCTGAAGTTTTCTGCATCTGGGAAAAGAATGATTCCGGATATAAACGCCTGACAGAACCCCTGGTTAATATCCGGGCAACCTTGGATACCAGCAAGGTAAAGACTATCCTGACCATGGAGGAACGGACAGTCTTTTTTAAAACTGCCCAACAGATATACTATAAGAACCGGACCTTTAATACGATTAAGGAAGCAATGGCGGCTGACGGAATGTCGGTTAAGTCGGCAGAATCAATCCTTTCATGTGTCCAGGAATATTACGTTGATGTTCAATTAAACGACGCGATAGAAACATTAAAACAGATAAGTGACCCGCAGTTTCTTCCCAAGCCGTTGTCACCTGAGACCATGGGTATTCCCATTGACGATCGGGGGTCCATCTTCCGAATGCTTTATGACAATGACCGGATTGTGGAGCGTGACGGTATTACCATGCGTCTGAACGAGATTGGTAATTTTGTGACCACCCATCACAAGGATATTGAACCCCTTGTTTACAATGCATTCAACCGGGATTTGACGTTGATTCTGGCCGATCAGGTGGGGCTTTGTGTGCCTGACGATGATATTGCTGCCTACTCCCTGAAATTTCGACGCAGGTCTGGGCTTATGGATGATGAATCCTTTGGGGAATGGCTGACTGCAAACGACATGAATCTTGAAGATTTTTCAAGACTAATGGAAGAAGAAACCTTGATCCGGCAATTGCATACCTCATTTCTGGCAGGACAGATGTTCCAGAAAAATACCCGCCCCCTTCTTGATCTTATGCGGTTAACCCATGAATACCCCCCATGGCGGGACAAGGCCTTTGATCGTGAAACGACCCTGGAAGGGCATACAGAACAGCTGCATAAGGATTTTTTGTCCATTGATTTCTCCAAGTTGTTGCGGGAAAAACAATCCAAAGACCCGTTGCCCTGGAACGATGAAGTACAATCGGCGGCAGATACCCTGGGCATTGGTGCAAAAGAGTTGAGGCTTGAGATCACAAAGGATCGTTTGCGCGATGAACTATTGCTTAAAAAAATAGAAGATAGCCTGTCCTGATCCGGTTAATTTTTATCTGACCATTACTGAACAACTATCAGGAGACTATGGCTACACTACTTCGGCTGGCAAAACCTTCTCGACTCATCAGCGCTGCGGTTTTTGAAGAACTTTTTGATCGGTACCATGCTGCCTGGTTTGACTGTGTCAAAGAATCCCATATTACCTGGTTCTCCAAGGTTTTGGGACCGGCAGAGTCACCATTTTCCCATGACAAGTCATTGATGCGCTTTAAAGCCGCTGTTCAGGGGATAGATTTTATCTGTCCTGGATTTCATTCCACCTACCTGATTCCCCGGCTCCTGCAATTAAGAAATCAGTCTGGAGCCAATACCAGACTCCTGTTTATCAATCACAGCCCCGGAGCATTTGCCTATGTGTTCGGCCTTATCCCTACGCTTTTAAGGGACGGGGATGTGATTATTGCTCCTTCAGAAAGTTCGGCCCGGGTAATCACCAGGCTTGCTCCTTCCCTGGAATCGTTTGTTCATAAGGTTCATCATCCCATTGAGGCATTTCCCCCATGCCAGTCCGGTTTTAAAAAAAAGCGGGTATGTATTGTTACCCTGGGCCGTATTGTGCCGGAAAAGCTAATCCATCGACAGATTGAAGCCATGGCCCTTCTGGTAAACCATTATGGGTGGGATGCTGAAATGATCATTGCCGGTGAGTTACTAAATTTTGATACCAATGCCCCCAGCGCCTATGCAAGAAGCCTGGAACAAAAAGTCCATCGACTGGGTCTGGGGGACCGAGTGAAATTTCCCGGTGTGATCAGGGAACAAAAAGAGAAGGGACGTCTTCTGGCTTCGTCTGATCTGATGCTGTACCTCTCCTGTACCCTGGAGGAAGCATTCCCAAAGGCATCTGTGGAAGCTCTTGCAGCGGGTATCCCTGTGGTCTCGGCCAACTGGAACGGATTTCCTGAAATTATCGGTTCTTGCGGTGTCCTTGTGGATCTCCATGAGACAAATAACCGTTCTCTGGATATAGCAGCACTTGATGTGGCACGGGCACTGGATTGGTGTTTAAACAATCGCCCGTCTCAAGAGAAATGCCGTGACCGGGCGGCTTTGTTCGGTGCCGGGCTTTCAAAAGCCGGTTATGTCAAGGTGGTGGACCGTGCATTGACCCACACCCCCTTTGTGGACCTGAAGGAAGTGGCCGACCCTGTCGGGCCAGCTGGGAATTACATGGGCGAAGGGATGTTGGCAACGATTCCAATTTTCAGCCAACTCTCCTTGAAAACAGTGTTGACAGAGTACCAGACCTACGCAGGATTTCTTCGCCGAAAATGGGAAACCAATGCCCCCATCCCGGATGATGATGCCGGATATAATACGGACATCCTTGTCTCCATGACCCTGAAAAAGCGTCTGGAGCACCTGTACGCGGGAATATCCTATAAACCGGAAAACAGGGGAAAGGGCACATCCTCTTTCTGCCCGGAAGGGCTGCCTTTCTTTGAGAGAATGGTCAACTATGCGGATCAATGTGAGGATGAGGACTACATCAATGCCGTTCTTACCCGTTTGACGGTTGTGGGTGAAACCCATGTGCTGTCTTGTGCCCTTGAGTCCTGTATCACCCGAGGCGTCAGGAACAGGACTGTAGCTTATGCAGAAACCTTTCTCCTGATTCACCAGGAGAAACCAGAACAGGCATTGGAACGGTTCAATGCCGAATTCGGAAGACAGGATTTTCAGGAGCATGAATGGCCTCTTCTTCTGCTTTTAAAACGGATTGTCGGTATGTTGGAGACAGATGATCACGCCCTGCCCACACTTAGAAAATGGCTGGACCGGTATCCTGATTCCCTGGGGTCAGGCCTGGTGTGGCTGGATTATGCCTTTACTGTTGGAGATGTCAGTGGCTGGGATGATCCTGTTGTCAGCAAATGCCTGGTAAAGGCCAAGGCATTGCTTGGAACCGTACCCGGAGTGGCTGCCTTGGAGGGAAAGGTGATGGCAGCTAGTGTTGCCACGGATTCCTCGGACCCAGGGGTGTAAAAAATGATTTTACTCATCTATCCTCCATTTGCCATGCCGGATAAACCCTATATAGGCCTTCCGACCCTTGCTGCTAAACTGTTGCATGATCATATACCGGTAACCTTGTGGGATGCGAACCTTTCATGTTTTCAGCAGTTGCTCGCACCCGAAGCTGTTGCCCGTGGGTTTAACGAAAGCAAGGCCAGGTTGCGCCAGCTTGACAAACAACCTACTCTGGAATTGTCTGAATTAACAGAGTACTTTTCCCGGGCTGTGGGTATGGGAACGGTTGAAACTGATGGAGTTCTGGAAATCCGGGACCTATTTTCAGATCCGCAATTGCCCAACCGGGAACGGCTGACACTTTTTGGTCGTTACCTGATGCTTGTAAATGCGTCAAACTTTCGGGAACATCTTGGAATGACGGACAATACCGGATACCTGAGATACAATGGGCCCGGCAGTCCTTTTTCAACCAGCGATTTGATCCGGTGTGCTAAAATACCCGATTCCCTAACCCGTCAGACATGTCATGGTGAGCTAAAAACCCTTCTGAAAACCAAAGGGCCGGATATGATCGGCATTTCAGTGACGTTTCCAGATCAGATTTTACCGGCCTTGATCCTGGCATCCATGGTAAAGGAGATGGAACCGGGAATACCAGTCGTACTTGGAGGTGCGTTTGTCACCATACACATGGGGAATTTAACAAACACCGACCTGTTCTCCCTGGTGGATTACCTGGCCCTGGGTGATGGTGAAGACATTCTTTCAGGGCTTTATGCCCATGTTAAAGACAAAGGCCGGACATCAGATGATGTGGTTCCTGTTAAAGGTCTTATGTACTGCAACAACGAAAAAATCGTTCATACAGGCGGTCCCAGGGTGTTTCCCATGTCCGACTCAAAAGCCCCGGCATACGGTCTGCTGCCTTTGGATGAGTATTTGATTCCGCCCAAAACCGGTGCAATGCTGTTCCGTTTGTCCAGGGGATGTTACTGGGCAAAATGTGCGTTTTGTAATTCCTGTTCTCCGGTGATTAATGCCTATGACAGACAAGCTCTGGAAACCGTTTACGAGCAGCTGATGCAGACACTTGACGTCACCGGATGCCGCATCGTTCACTTTACGGATGATGCGGCCGATCCGGAAATGCTCTGTTACCTTGCCGGGCGTTTAATCAAGGAAGGGCGGGACCTGAACTGGACCGTCAACGTGAGGGTGGACACCCGTTTTACATTGGAAACCTTGCTCCTGCTACGCAAAGCCGGCTGTTTTTCCCTG
Organism: uncultured Desulfobacteraceae bacterium; assembly: GCA_964021475.1. GTDB lineage: Bacteria > Desulfobacterota > Desulfobacteria > Desulfobacterales > Desulfobacteraceae > NBML01. The sequence goes on from CAXHYW010000138.1 coordinate 7,630, forward strand.
TTCCTGGGTGTGGAGACCTGTAATGACAGAGTGCTGACATTGATGAACAAGGGGACCAATACTCGTATAATCGACCAGGTTTTATCCAATATTTCCTGGTCCGGTATCAGTGCCAATATTTATATGATTGTCGGTTTTCCTACGGAAACACAGATAGAGGCAAGGGAGTCCTTTGAAACGGTTCAACACTGGATGAAAGAAGGCCTGGTCCACCAAGTGGT
>CAXHYW010000139.1:0-7850 GCA_964021475.1 uncultured Desulfobacteraceae bacterium
ATACCCCCACCTCCATTATGAATTTTGTGGAAGGCACCCGGTTCACCCCCCAAAAGAAAGCGGCACAAAAGACGTCCTTTGTCCATCTGCTCAACCCCAAAGCTGGCGGCATTGCATTTGTTCTGGGATCCATGGGGGAGTATCTTCATAAAATAATTGATGTGACCATCGTCTATCCCGGCACCCCCCCCTCCTTATGGGATTTTTTATCCGGCAAAACCCAAGGTGTTGTGATTAATTTTGACGTAATTGAGATAAACCAGGAGTTGAAGGGGGATTTTTTTAATGACCCGGAATATAAGGAGCTCTTTTGCCAATGGCTCAACTTAAAATGGATAGAAAAAGACGAAAAAATCGGTTTAATACAGACAGATTAAATTTTAACCCCGCTTTTATTCTTATCAAAATTTTGCCGGAAAGTTAAACCGGGAGGTTAAATATTTTGAACCTGCATTTCGTAAACCTGTCTGCTTTGCGATCCTTCGGCCGAGAAAAGGACTTCTCTGATCTTGGCTCGCCGGATGACCTGCTCAACGGTCATATCACTATGCTTTCCAGAAATTTCAGTCGCCGGTTGAATGGTCCCCTCACAGGTGACCATGGCATTGCCTGGATTCTCCTTGGCCCATAGGACAAGGTTCTTTTTTTCCTGGATCAGTTCATTCATTTTATCCTCCCAAAAAGAAATTTCCTTGTCTAATTTTTCCATAGCCTCTTCAAGGGCCTCACTTTTTTCAAAACACCGGTCCAGATTTTTTTCAGCATTCTGGGCATCATTTTTTAATTGGCGCAATTGGTCTTCTAATTGTCCGGAGGCATTTTTATTTTCAGGGTCAACCAATTTTGCCTCTGTTTCTCTTTGCTCAAGCTGGGACCGATCCTGAATATGGGCGAGTTTTGTGATCTGCTTCTGGATTTCCGAGTTCTGCTCTTTGAGCTTGTCCTTTTTTACCTGATACTTTTCGATATTCTCTTTCAATGCACGAACTTTTATCTTATTTTTTTCAATTTCCTTTTCGGTAAATGCATCCTGCCCGACTTTAATAAAACTAGGTCCTGCCATTTCAGTCCCGATATGCTTTGCACCAACCCCCATCTTGGCAGTTATCTTGGAAGAGATTAGCTTGCCGTTTTCAATGACACAGGAACCGCCACTTTCAATTTTAGAATCCACAATTTCCTTGCTCACCTGAACATTGCCCATGCAGAAAATTTCGGAATTATGGATAAATTTGGCAAACACATTTCCCCTGGCATAAATTTTCCCTTCATTGATACCGCCAACCACCACCAGGTCCCCGTCTGCCTCCACAATACCACCGTCCAGTTCAATCGCTTTAATATCATTGCCCCGAACCTTAAATCCGGATTTGATACACCCCTTAATATTCACATTGCCATCATACTCAATGTGCCCGGTTTCATAGTCCACGTCCCCGGTCGTGTATTCAATATGAACATAAATAATCCCGGACAATGAATATTTGGGATAGCCACTAACCTCTGCCAAAACCTTAAGACCGTCCTCGGATAATTTGGCACCCTTCCCAAAACGTAGGGCGATATCCTCACCGGATAAGGTCTCTACCTCATCTCCATAAATATTTTGCCCCATACGGGACAAAATCATGGGAGTCTTTTCTGCCAGGACCGTTCCTTCTTCCACATTGGGAACCTCCCCCCTTTCCTTGAAATCGATATTCCCTTCTGCATCAAGGCCACCCGCTTTAAGATAATCGGTATTAAAAAAGAACTCCAGTTTTGCATCCTGACCCTGAATGGGCTTTATCCCCCTTGCGATCCTGAAGGACTGGGTTTTAAAACCAGAAGAGTTGATAAAACCATCTATCATCTCATCCACAACGATACCGGATACAATGTCCTTTTCAAACAACGCTTCTTTAATTTCAATCGCCTGGATATCTTTGTTGAAATGGTCTGTCTTTGAAATAAAGGCTGCCATAAAATCCCTGGAAACCTGGAGTTTTATGCCCCCTGAGATCACCTCCGGCTCAAGCAAGGCACTTTTTTCTTCAATTGCTTTTGCTACAATTTCTTTTTCTTCAATTTCTTTTTCTTCAATTTCTTTTTCTTCCGGTTTCTTCCCGGATTCATTTTCCGGCTTATTTTCAGGCCCGGGCCCGGGAACTAAGGTTTTATCAGGGTTAGCCCCTTTAGCCGGGATTTTCTCTCGCTTCTGCAATTTAAGAATATAATCTCTTTGTTTTATGGTCATCAACCCTGCGGCCACCAACATATCCCCTATCAGGGTAGGCTTACGCTTTCCCCGGATGGCATCTTCCTGTTCTTCCAGGGCCAGGTCCAGAACGCTTTTATTGATGAACCCCTTGCCCATGGCAATGGCCCCGAATTTATATTCTTTTTGGCGTATTTCAAGTGTTTTGGCTGCCCGTGAGAGTCGTTCTATATTCTTTCCAGACACCAGTTCTTTGTCGAGCAGATAGTCTTTCAAGGCGCTTCCCAGGTCAGTGGACTTGGCACATTGGGCCAATCCGGTTTCCAATTCCTCTTTTGTGATCAATTGGTTTTTTACCGCTAGAAGCCCAATTAAAGGACATTTAATTTTCTTCCCACCGCCACTTGTCATACCATCTCCCTAATCTTTCAAATAAAAACTGCCACAAAGCCTGCAAATAAAAATGAAGACTCCATCAAAAATTCATATTGCCAACCAGATAACATTCTGTCTTTTTTATGTAATCTTACCAATAAAAGCATGAAAATGGGGACACATGCAAGAAGGAATACATTATTGCCAAACAATCCTGCCCAGGAGGCAACCAAAATCATCAAAATCTCACCTCCCAGCACATATTGGATGAAACGAAGACTCTTTTCAGCTCCCAAAAGAATCGCCAGGGTTTCCTTACCCGTAATTCGGTCCCCTTGCATGGCCAGCACATCGAAAAAAGCCGTTCTGGCAAAGACCAAACCCGTTGAAAAAAGAAACGTAATCAACACCAGCACCAGGTGACCTGAATTTACAATTGCCGGCAACAGACTGGTAACGGTTCCCCAGGCAATGGCAATGAGAATGGTTTTGGATCCGGGCACATCCTTAAGCCAGATAATTTTCCACCTTCCCAGAACAAATGGAAGGCTGTTAAAATTATAAGACAAACCCAGAAGGCTCATCAAAAGAAGAATACAAAAAGATATAAAACCGGTGGTATAAGCAAGAAAAAGCCCGACAGCACCGGAAACCATGGCAAGCATTTGCAAACCTATTTTGTGTTTTTTATAAAAGCTTGCCCGGTCAGGATGGTTATAGGTGTCGGATTTATTGGTAAATATATTATTTAAGATCTGCATGGACAATACATAGAGCATGGCAATGGCAGAATGGACAAAGATCTGGGAGAATCCCTGGGCACTGGCACAGGCATATGTGAGACCTGCGGCACCACCGGCCAGCAAAAGATTGGTCTTGAGCAAAAAATCCCTCATTCTTCCCAGAACGCCAAGTATTGGACGCTGGGTTTGCACCTGGATGGCCACTTTTGCACAGGCATCCTTAATAATCCAGTTGGGCGTGGAGGCACCCGCTGTGATGGCAAGGTTTTTTACCGACCCCAGAGCCTTGTAATCAATTTCAGTGGCATCTTCAATATGGATCGCCTGTGTTCCGGTTTCCATGGCAACCTGGGCAAGGCGACAGGTGTTACCGGATTGTTTCCCCCCCACCACAATAACGGCATCATTTTTCAGGGCCAGTTGCCTCACTTCAGACTGGCGCTTTTCCGTGGACCCACAGATGGTATCAAAAATTTTATACTGGGGCGCATTTTTTTCACACCATGCTTTGATCTGCTCATAAAACACGGTATTCTGGGTGGTCTGGGCAACCACAACCGCATTCTCAAAAACAGGCAATCCCTCCAGCTGTTCCATGGAGGTAACCGTAACCCCATTTCCCCGGGCATACCCCAAAAGCCCCACCACTTCCGGATGTTTTTTATCTCCGATAATAATGGTGGAATAGCCCTTCTTGGCATAGCGATTGATGATCACCTGGACCCGGACCACCCTGGGACAGGTGGCGTTCACAACCGTGAATCCGGCATTTTTTAAGGCGACCTGATCTTCAGGCGGCACCCCATGGGCCCGGATCAGCACAATGCCCTCCCCTTTTTCTGGGATGGTGTCTATTCGGAAAATTTTTTTATTTTCCAGCATTTCCAAAACCTGTGGGTTGTGGATAAGCGGCCCATAGGTAAAGATAGGAACACCGGCAAGGTTAGAGGCATCCAAAACCATATCCACCGCCCGCCGAACTCCCATACAAAAGCCCGCTGTCTTTGCAACGGTTATCTTCATGAAATATGGCTCAACAGCTCCACAAGGCGCTCAAATTCAGATTTGGATTTAAATTTAATTTCAATCCTGCCCGTTTCTCCATTCTTTTTTATAAAAACAGGACTTTTGATTCGAGTAGCGATTTGGCTGGAAGCCTGCTCCAGAAATTTTTCTTCCTGGGCAGAGATTTTTTTGGCAAAATTTTTGGGTTCCTGTTTGGCCTGGTTGACCAATTTCTCGGTCTCCCGCACGGAAAGTCCCTTTTTCAACACTTGTTTAAAAAGGTAGAGCTGATTCTCCTGGCTCCCTCCCCCCAGAAGGGCCCGGGCATGTCCCATGCTGATTTTCTCGGCAAGAAGACTCTCCTTTATTTCCGGGGGCAGGCTTCTAAGCCTCAAAAGGTTGGCAATGGTGGACCTGTTTTTCCCAATTTTCTTGGCCACCTTTTCCTGGGTATATTTGAATTCGTCAATGAGCCTGAAATAGGCCTCGGCTTCTTCCAGCACATTGAGATTTTCCCGCTGGATGTTCTCAATAATTGAGACTTCCAAAACCTGCTCGTCGGTCAAATCCTTTATCACCACCGGCACACGGTCAAGACCTGCCGCATCAGCCGCCCTAAGCCTTCGTTCCCCTGCGATCAGTTCATATCCGTCGCCCATGTGACGGACCAGCAATGGCTGGAGCACTCCCTGCTCGGCAATGGAATCCCTGAGACGATCCAGCTCTTCCTGGCTGAAAACCGTCCGGGGCTGATACCTGTTGGGGATGATATCTTTAATGGGGCAATAAAAAAAATCAGAGCCGGTTTCCGACCCACCCATATCTGGAATCAACGCCGATATCCCCCGACCCAAACCGGTATGTTTTTTATTCTTTTTCATCATCGTTTCAGCAGCTCCCTGGCAAAGGATAGATAAGATTTTGATCCCTGTGATTGCTTATCATACAAAATAATCGGCAGCCCGTAGCTGGGTGCCTCCCCCAGTTTTACATTCCGGGGTATCTTGGTTTTAAACACCATGTCTTTGAAATATTGATTGGCATCCTCCACCACATTCTGGGCCAGATTGGTCCTTTTATCAAACATGGTCAAAAGAATTCCCTTTATTTTCAGTCCCGGGTTATAGGAAGCCTTCACCCGTTTGATGGTATCCAACAGCTGGCCCAATCCCTCCAGGGCAAAAAATTCACTTTGCAGGGTAATGAGTACGGAATCGGATGCGGTAAATGCATTCAGGGTCAAAAGGCTCAAGGCAGGAGGACAATCGATGAAAATATAGTCAAATCGATCGCTTACCGGCGCCAGAAGTTGTTTAAGCTTTGCTTCTCGACAATCTGCCGCCACCATTTCGATCTCAAAACCAATGAGATCAATATTGGCGGGGATTATCATCAACTTAGGCAACATGGTGGGAAGGATAATTTCGTCAATGGTGGCCTCTCCGATGAGCCCCTGGTACAAAGAAGCGATGAGAGATGGTTTATCAATCCCCAAACCCGTGGTGGCATTTGCCTGGGAATCACAATCCACAAGCAGCACCCGTTTTCCCAGTTTGGCCAGGGCGGCTGACAGGTTGACCGCTGTAGTGGTCTTACCTACACCCCCCTTCTGGTTTGCAATACTGATAATCTGAGTCATAATCCTAATTTCCTTATCACAATTAAATCAACGAGGCAAACAGAACCAAGAAAGATCTGTCATCTTTGCACAGGCGGCCAAAGGGCTAGAGTACACACTATCACAAAAAACCCGGCAGGGACTTTTTTCGCCTCTACCGGGTTTTTTATCACTATCAAAATTTCAAAAACTTACATTTCAGATTCAGGATGAAATATATCCACATCCTTTAGATCGTCCCCAAGATAGGTTCTTTCATTGGGTCCGAGGATGCCAAGGGAAAGGTTAAGCAGTGTCCACAAATGGACGGTTTCCCATGCGTGGTCGTTGACCTCGGACATATCATGAACCTGGGCATGGCAGTTATGGCAAGGCGTGATGCAATAGGGTGCCTTGGTGGCCAAAATCTGGTTGGCCTTGGTCTGGCCGTATGCCCGTCGTTGCTCGGTGAATCCGGACTGGAGGAATCCACCGCCGCCGCCGCAACAAAAATTGTTGGAGCGATTGGGGGTCATATCAATGAAGTTTTCTTCACCAACAATGGCCTTGACCACATATCTCATGTCATCAGCAACCGGATCTCCCAGGGTCTTTCGGACCAACTGACAGGGATCTTGAAGTGTAAACTTGATCTGACGTTCCTTGTTCCAGTCCGAGGAGGGTTTCAGTTTGCCTTCTCTGATCCACTCGGCATAGAGTTGAATGATACTTTTAATCTCAAAGTTGTGGGGGATGTTGAATTTTTTCAGTCCTACCAGGACTGCAAAGAGTTCGTGCCCTCACTCGGTGTTGAGCCAGACTTTACAGCCCAGGTCATCCACCGCTTTTGCCTTAAGTCGAACGATTTTTTCCCAATTTTCATTGTCCGCAGAAAAAAGGCAGTAGTTTTCTGCAGCCCACCCCTTGGTGCCATAGGTCCAGTCGGCACCTACCTGGTGTAAAATTTTCCAAAGGGGTACCATTTCATCGGGTTCGGTGACCGGTTCCCTGGAATTTTGGTTCAAATAATAATAGGCACCTTCCCGGTTGACATCTGCCTTCATTTCGGCAAATTCGGGCTGTGATTCCTGGTATTCTTCCAGAACATCCCCAATAACAAATTCAAAATCTTCTTCCGTGGCGCCCATGGCCGAGCAGGTATCGTTTCTCAAGGCCATGTCACAGGAACTTGTGATTCCCTTTGGTTTGTCTTCCTTTGCCCAGGATGACCTGGCATTGAAAACAAGCTGGGGTATATTAATCTGCATGGGACATACATACATGCATCGGGTACACATGGTACACATCCATACCCAGTTTGAACTCAAAATTTCTTCATCCATACCCAGCGCTGCCATCCGAAGAAATTTCCTCGGGTCCATTCCGTCAAGGCCGGTTGCAGGACACCCGGATGCACATGCACCACAGGTCAGACAAGCATTCAGGTTTCCACCGTCCGGCAGAAGCTGCATTACCTTATCTTTAAAGACGCTTTTTCTGGCGCCTCCAATTTTAATAGCCGTATCTCCCATGCTATTTTTTCCCCCTATCTGTCTATACAGTTAAAGTAATTTTACTTTATTTTACAATGCCCTATCTCTGGAGCAATGTATTTTGTCTCTTATTCTTAAACCCATGTCAATAAAAAATTTTCAAACAGCCAATATTTGACATTTTTTATTAGTGAACTATTCTTTTGTGGATTATGGATATCCTAAAAAAAATAGAAACCCTTGTTCCCAAAGCTATGGGAAGCGACCAACATACCATTTATCGGGCCCTGAGCGCAATCGAAAAGAAATCACGCCCCACAAGCAAACTCCCTGTAAACAATACAAAAGCATGTCAGCAGCTTCTAAAAAGGGTACAGGATTCTGTTTTCAAGCGTCAGGTCCGGCAAAAAGGGCGGCCTATATCCCTTAATTTTGACCCC
>CAXHYW010000140.1:0-7814 GCA_964021475.1 uncultured Desulfobacteraceae bacterium
GATTCTCCGGAGTGACTGGAGTTCAGACGTGTGCTCTTCCGATCTCCAGGGTGGCTTACAGAGAAACCATCACCCGGAAAGCCCCCTTCAGTTACACCCATAAAAAACAGACCGGTGGTTCCGGACAATTTGGTAAGGTCAGTGGGTTCCTTGAACCCACTGAAGAAGAGTTTGAATTTGTCAACAAAGTCACCGGCGGCAGGATTCCCACCCAATATATTTCTTCTTGTGAAAAAGGATTTCGCGGCTGTATGGCAAAGGGCCCCAACCTAGAATTTCCGGTTACCGGCATCAAGATAACACTTGAAGATGGTGGTTTTCATGCGGTTGACTCCTCTGAAATGGCCTTCCAGTCTGCTGCCAGAGGGGGATTTCTTGAAGGGTATGCCAAGGCAAAACCGGTTATCATGGAACCTATCATGAAGGTGGTTATTGAAACACCCAATGAATTCCAGGGTGCCTGCATGGGACTGATCAACCAGAGAAGGGGAATTATCCAGGGCTCCCAGGAAGAAGGCGTGATGTCCGTGGTAGAATCCCAAGTTCCTCTGTCAGAAATGTTCGGCTTTTCAACCATCCTTCGGTCCGGCACCCAGGGCAAGGCACAGTTTTCCATGGAATTTTCTTCTTACAAGCAGGTTCCCGTGTCCGTGGCTGAAGACATTACCAAAAAGAAAGCAGATGAAAAAGCTGCCAAAAATAAATAATACCCTTATTTAAAGAGAGGAATTATGCTTAAAAAAGATCTCATTCTCAAAAGCCCGGTTGAAAAAGCCATCGGCATTGAAAATATAACGCTAGGCCAATTTGGTGCGGTTCTTTCCCGGGCTGGCGTTGGCAAAACAAGTTTCCTTGTTCAGATTGGCTTGACACAACTATTGGCCGATCAAAAGATTCTCCATGTGAGCCTTGATGAACCCATGGACAAAATCAACCTCCGATATGACGAAGCCTATACCAATTTGGTGGACCATATCGGTTATGTGGATCCCCAGAAAGCGGTTCGACTGTGGGAAGATATCTGCCCTAACAAAGTTGGCATCAGCTACACCGAAGCCACCTTTAATACCGATAAAATCAAAGATTATCTGAAAAGTTTTAAAAAATCAGATCTTGCCCTTCCTTCTGTCATTGTGATTGATGGTCTGGATTTTGATAAGGATATAGCATCTGTTCTGGAAGAATTAAAAGAACTGAACCAGAACTTTGGTGTTTTTATCTGGTTTTCCATGAAGAGCCACAGGGACCAAGCATGGAGTGAAGATGGATTTCCGGTTCAATTGGCATCGGTAAAAAGTCTCTTTGATAAAGCCATCTTTCTCAACCCGATTGATGACAAGATTGAAGCCGTGATTCTAAAGGACGGAGACAGGACCCATCAGAAATACAAACTGGATCCTGCCACCATGATGTTAGCGGAGTAAGATGCTGGCTGAATAATCTGCGGGTTTATTTCTAAACTGACATACCATAATTTAACGCCCCAGGCCCCTATTCAGGGATCTGGGGCGTTTTTTTTAGATAAATCCCCCTCGCCCTATCATGCTCCAGGCTCATACCCATTGTCTAATAAAATTTTCAATGGACTGAAAAACCCGTTCCACTTGTTTGCCAGTCAAGATGCCATGCCGCTCATAATCAAAAAGATAATATTCTTTAACGGGTGATCCCAATTTATTAAACAGTTTCAGGGTTCCCTTGGGGCTGACAACAGGGTCCTTTCTGGACTGAACGACCAGCACCGGTTTTTCAAGGGTCTTAAGTTTAGGTGCCAATTGTTCCATGAGCAGTTCAAGTTGATGAATCCCTGCAATTGGATTACGCACATAATTAATGTGAGCGTTTTCGGGCGTGTTTTCAAGATATTCCTTTGCAATTGCAGACAAGTTAAATTTTTTAATCATCCCATTCCATGCATCAATTGCCGGCACAAAATAAGCACCTAGATCATTGAGTTGCATGGGAGGTGCAACGGAAAAAATAGCTTCATAGTCGTCCACTCGGCAGGCAAGCTCCAGTGCAAGACCGGCTCCGGTTGAGAAACCGCCGATAATCAGTTTATCACATGAATGCCTGAGCACCACATAGGCTTCCTCAACGGATTCTATCCACTCTTCATAGCTGGTTTTCGCAAGGTCTTCAGGGGCGGTACCGTGTCCGGCAAGACGAGGCGCAAAAACCGTAAACCCCTTTTCATGGAGATAGGTTGCAAAGGTTTTCATTTCCTCGGGAGCAGCCATATATCCGTGGATCAGCAAAACCCCGGCGATCTCATTCTCCTGTTTCAAAAACAAAGGGTTGCCGATCCGTTTTTTCTTTGATTCTCCCTCAATAAAATGGGTGTTATAGGCGTGGCTAAAATCCACATTCATTTTTTCAATTAAACGCCCGGTCACAAGTTCTTGAATCTGACGCCGGGATTTCTGGGCAATTTTTTTAAGACAAATCTCTGCAAGCGTCACCGGCTCAACCTCATTGGCCATTACCATAATCGGATTTTCCGTGCGGATCGTATGGAAATCGGATCGGATAAAAAATCTGGACTGGTCCTTAAAAAATCGATTCCCTTTAATTTCAATCATCCCGGTTTTCTCAGCCAGAGATAAAAATTTTTCTATCCGTTTATAGCGGTCATTGATCAGCAGATGAACCTGGTTTTGGTAGAAAAGCTCTGACACATAACAGACCCGGTTGAGGACCAGGCAAGTAATGGCATAATAAACCTTGCAGGAGAACTCATATATATCAATGCCTTCTTTCTTATAGGGAAAATGTTTAAGGATGCACGCCATGACATGATCGTAATTTAAGGTGGTCATGGCGTAAACAGATGCCATATATCGCTCCATGATCCTATTGGAAATTTGTTTTGAAATCTGTTTGGAACTTACGTCCTCATCAAATCGAACCCGGCGCCGAACGGTTAGCATACTTTCAATATAGGGGTCATTGAGATAGGGGTTAATTTCAATGGAATCTCCAAACCGGATGGTGATATCCACCCCGGAAAAAAGCATCCCCCCTTCTGTCATCAGTTCGTCCATGACTCGCTTTGAGGGTTCTTTCATTACTGTTTTTGCGATTGACCCGAGGATATTATCCCGGGCGTTGCCGGGATAATAGGTAATGTTCACGGGAACTATGTGGGTGGTTTGGGCCAAGACCTGATCCATATCGGTTATCTTCAAACGATTTGCCAAGCGGTCAAACTCTGGTTCTCCGGTATCAAAAAGTCTGCGCAGCCGTTCCCGATAAAATTCGCACCGCAAGGCAAGGGCGGCAGCTCCCGTATGGGGACGGGTAACCCCCATATCATCGGACAGCGAAAATTGATTATTTTTAATCAATTTTTTATTTTTGACCATCATGCCTTCGGGGAAAATAACCCACTGAACATTACCCGATAACAGCGTTTGCAAAATCAAATCGTCCCGGTTGGGATCATGGGTGGAAACCGCACCCAGCATATTTAAAAACCCCTCCAGAACCGGCACCTCAAACAACTCCTTGGCAGCCAGAGACCAAACCTGTTTTTTGGTGAGCGCATGAATATGGTAGGGCAAAAAAATGGTTTCAATTCTCGTAAAATGGTTTGCACAAAAAATAACAGATCCATCCGGGATATTTTTTGCTCCCTTGATTCGGATACTGGCCTTTGAAAACCCTGAAAAGGTTTTAAGGGTGTAACTGGACAATTCAAACGCAAAACGATTCATGGGTCAGACCTTTAAAACAAGATTGTTTATCCATCTGGTTTAAGATATAAGGATAATATATTTGGTAATGGTAATATACTTGACCTGTAAATTATAATACTTAATGTTAATCTTTTGTCAAAGAGATTTAAATTTAAGGTGCGTTAAAAACGGAGGAATTTCATTGTATAGCAAAATAGTTATTTTACATTTCCCATCCGAAGTTGCCCAGAAGGCATTGGTCTGTCAGTTAACCAAAAAATTTGATTTAATGTTTAATATTTTGAGTGCCCGGATTTCCAACCGAAAGGAAGGATTCATGGTTCTGGAAATTTCATCGGCCAACCGGTCCGGGTTTAATAAAGGGGTGAAGTATTTAAAAGACCATGGGGTTACGATTTCAAACCCAGAACACCAGATCTTCAAGGATGAGGAAATCTGTACCCATTGCGGGGCCTGTACAGCCGTTTGCCCCACCGACGCCTTGCATATCAAACGCCCTGAAATGGAAGTGCTCTTTAACAAGGAAAAATGCAGTGTTTGCGAACTATGTATTCTGACCTGCCCAACCCGGGCCATGGGGATGTTCAGCAAAGTGACAGAAGAAGTCGTCTAATGTCATCTCCTGTAGTGGCCATAGCCCTAAGCGGCGGAGTGGATTCCCTTGTTTCAGGATTCTTAATTAAAAAAGCCTATAAAAATGTATTTGGCATTCACTTTACCACGGGGTATGAAATCACCCCCACCGATGTAAAGGCCCTTGAAAATCAGTTGGGATTTCCCGTTCATTCAATTAACCTTTCTTCTGTATTTGAAAAAAAGGTGGTGCAATATTTTATATCCACCTACCTGGAAGGAAAAACCCCAAATCCCTGTGTGATCTGTAACCAGCAAATCAAGTTCGGCGCCCTGCTGGAAAAAGCTATGGAAATGGGCGCCGATGCACTTGCCACCGGTCATTATGCCACCATTGTCAACCCCCTATCCTTTCCAGACAGATATATTTCAAACACTTTTTCAAACAGTTGGCTTGAAAAAGCAACTGACCTCACAAAGGACCAGTCCTATTTTCTATCCTTGCTTGAATCTTCTCAATTGGAAAAAATCATTCTCCCCCTGGCAGGATATACCAAAGTCAGGGTAAAAGAATTGGCCAAAGAAAACCATCTAATCCCCACAACACCGGGTGAAAGCCAGGATATCTGTTTTATCCAGGATACCGGGTTTTCCCAGTTTATTATTAAAAAAAATGGAATTATCCCAAAATCAGGTCCCATAAAAGATATTCATGGAAAAATAGTGGGTACCCACCAGGGCCTTCATGCCTTTACCATCGGCCAGAGACGTGGGCTGAACTGTCCGGCATCCCAACCCTATTATGTCCGACACATTGACCTTGCCACAAATACTCTGGTGGTCTGTTTCAAACAGGATCTGGCACAATCAAAAATGCAGGTGGAAAATATTATTTGGAATTATTCTGACACCCAAGAAAAATCAACCATGACAACCAAAATTCGATACAGCCACAAAGGCGCTACCTCCCATCTGTTACGAAATGGCAGCACAGGGCAGGTCACCTTTGATGACCCACAACTTGCCATCACCCCTGGACAGGCAGCGGTTTTTTATGAAGGAAACAGAGTTCTTGGCGCAGGTATTATCCAATGAAAAAACAAACATTTTATATTGAAACACTGGGATGTAAGGTCAATCAATATGAGTCCGACGGTATCGCATCCTGCCTTGAAGAAAAGGGGTTGATCAGGGGAGATAAAAAATCCACGGCAGACTATTGCATCATCAACACCTGTGCGGTAACATCAAAGGCAGGCATGCAGTCCAGGCAGGCCATTCGAAAAATCATCAGGGACAACCCAAACTCCAAAATAATTGTCACCGGTTGCCACGCCCAGACCGACCGGGATCAAATTTCAAAGATTGACAACATCGACCATATTGTCTGCCACAAGGATAAAACCTTGATCGCTGAGCTGGTCGCCGAGCTGATTTCTGGCCAGCCCCATGACCGTACCAATGTTCATGCCAATGTTGAGACCAGCGATAAAAACATGGGCCTTTCTATCTTGCCCCCCTCCCCTTTTGTGTTCAAACCGCCAGACCATGGCAAAAAAAATAGATTTCTTTCATTTGATAAGCCGGTAAAGGGAAGTATGAGCCGGGCCTACTTGAAAATCCAGGACGGGTGCAATGCCTTTTGCACCTATTGCATCGTTCCCTATGCCCGGGGATCTTCTGTTAGCATGCCTGAATCAGAGGTTTTCAACCATTTGGAAGGTCTCGTCCAATCCGGATTCAAGGAAGTGATTGTCACCGGTATCCACACCGGCATGTACGGGCTTGATCTGACCCCTCCTACCTCTTTGCTCAAGCTGATTGAAACCATGGACAAACAAAAATCAGTAGGCAGAATCCGGATATCTTCCATTGAGCCCACGGAAATATCCGACGCACTGATCAATCTGGCAGCTCACGGCCATATTCTATGCGATCATTTTCACATCCCCTTGCAATCGGGAGATGATGAAATTTTGAAAAAAATGAAAAGGCCCTATTCCGTTTCATTTTTTGAAGATGTTATTTTAAAAATCCATGAAAAACTACCTTTAGGCGGCATCGGGGTGGATACCATTATCGGGTTCCCTTCGGAGACAGACAAACAATTTGAAAATACCTATTCCCTCATAAAAAAACTGCCCATATCCTATCTTCATGTTTTTCCATTTTCCGCAAGGAAAGGTACGCCGGCCTATAATTTCCAGGAAAAAGTACCGTCAGAGGTCATCAAAGAAAGATGTGCCAGGATGCGCAAGTTAGACCAGGAAAAACGAACGGCTTTCATCCTTGCCAACCAGGGAAAAATACTTCAAGGCCTTGTTCAAAAAACTCAAGACCGACAATCGGGTTTCCTCAAGGCAGTAACCTCTAATTATTTAACAATTTCATTGAAAAACGATGAGGCCCTCAAGGGAAAATTAGTTGATCTTAAGTTTGATCAATGGGAAAGTGGCGCGGACCTAATGGGTCATGTGATTGATTAACACCAACGATATCGGAGATTTGCAACCATGGAAGCTGTATACAAAAAACTTGCCATCCATCTTGATAACACACCGGGTGGATATCCTGAAACTGAATCGGGAGTTGAACTGAGAATCTTAAAACGCTTGTTTTCCCCGGAAGAAGCCGAGTTAGACTTGTCCCTGGTCATGATGCCCGAATCGGTTGAGACCATAGCCCTTCGGGCCAATAAAGACCCAGAAACAATTTTACCCCTCCTCAAGGAAATGGGCGTAAAAGGACTGATTGTCCACGTCAACAGAGGCGGCCTTGATTATTTCATGCTTGCCCAGTTTGTGGTGGGAATCTGGGAATATCAAGTCAATCGTCTGACCCCGGAATTAATAAAAGATTTCAACGAATATGTCCCCCATTTAATGGAAACCCTTAATCAAACCAAAACCCAGCAATTACGGGTGGTTCCTGTTACAAAATCGGTCACCACCGAGCTGAATATCATGGACCATGAAAGCCTTGAATCATTGATTAAAACCCAGTCCAAAATTCTGGTCGCCCCCTGTATCTGCCGAAAAGAACATACCATGGTGGGCAAGGGGTGTGATAAAACGGAAGAAGCCTGTCTGGTTTTTGGAGGAGGGGCTTATGTTTATGAGAGCCGGGGCATCGGACGGACCATTACCCAGGAAGAGGCCATTGAGATTGTAAGAAAAGGCGTTAAGCAAGGATTGGTACCCCAACCCTCAAACTCCGTAAAACCGGTTAATATCTGCCTTTGCTGTTCATGTTGCTGCCAGATTTTAAGCAACATCAAAAAAACAGACGCCCCTGCCAAAATTGTCAATTCCAATTACCAGGCCATTGTTGATGCAGAAAATTGCACCGGCTGTCAGGCCTGTGAAGAGATCTGCCCCATGGATGCCATAACCATGGATACCAGCGATATTGTGGCAAAGGTAAACAATGATCGATGTATCGGCTGTGGATTATGTGTGACCGTATGTGAATTTGATGCCCTGGCCCTTAAGGCCAAGGAAGACACAGAAAGGTGGGATCCGCCCCAAACAATTGTTGACACCT
>CAXHYW010000141.1:0-7801 GCA_964021475.1 uncultured Desulfobacteraceae bacterium
TTTTTTTGATTTCTTCCCAGGATCAGACGGTGGCTGCCCAGGCCATGGTAAATTTTATTAAGTCCAGATATCCCGGAGTGGGGGTGCTGGGGCTGACCCGGAAGAACCCGGATCTTTTTAATCTCCAAGGGGTTGATCATCTTGTCTGGAACAAGGGGCCAAAGGATCTTGCCCGGTTGAAGCGATTGCTGGGTAAGGACCCTGGTATAAAAATGGATACCCAAGAAATTTGCCCGGACTTCAGTGGCATGGAGATGGGTCACTACCTGACGCCTGGGCGGGTGATGCGGGTTTATCCTCTGTTTTTTAAAAACCCGGTACGCTTATCTGATTTTCTGGAAGACCAGATCTGCTCTCAGGGTGTCCAGGGATTTGTGTTTGCCAAAGAAGCCACGCACGCTTGTTCCCTATCCGATATGTGCCGGCATCTTGCCCATTGGCTTTCCATTAAACAGCCTCAGATTTATTTTAGTTTACAGGTCGGGACAGAAGATTCCATTCCCGGGGATCAGAATAATTTACCTGACCTGTTTTTATCCGGGCTTCGGCTGATCCATTGGGAGGGGGAAGCCAGATCCGGGATTTGTGAAAAGACATTATGGGAGGCATCCAAAATAGGTATATGGAATCATCTAACCTACCCGGATCTGTTCAGAAAACAAGGCGGTAACGACCCAAACACCCAGTCTAAGGCAAAATTTATTGTCAACAACCCCAATATTGTCCATTCCTTTAAGGATACCGGTCAGGCTTCACTTAAGTCACTGTCACCCCAAAATTTGATCCAAGAATCGATTTGGCGGGGGCGGGTGCAGGGGTTCATGGATTATGCCAAGGTTCAGCCTTTGCCCGGGGTTCCCTTTTGGAATTTTCTGGATACGCCGGCCTGGTTGCTGGTCTATTTGAGTCAATTTAGCCGCAAATCCCTGTCCTGCCTCCGGGCAGATATGGCAAATGGGTCCATTATTTGTCTTGGAAGCCAAATGGATTTTGTTTATCAATCGCCCAGGGAACTTGGCCCTGGTATTTTGGATGAGATTTGCAAAATGGTGGAAGCGGGTGGGTCCGTGGACTTAACCCATGTCCGCTACAATCTTGAACGGGCCTATTTGATCGGATATGCTGTGGAAAACGGTGTGATCGTCGGAAACTCCAGCTTAAAGCACCCCCGGAAGGCATTTATCGAACGGCTCAAACAGATGACAGGGGTTGATTTTGCCCATTTTGTGGAAAGGGGGTATACCTCGGTAAGACCTGAGTACCGTAGCCTGGGAGTGGGGGCAAAACTATTGGAAGGGCTGACCAAAAGGGCAAAGGGTCACAAAGTATTTTCCATTATCAGTGAGCAGAATGTGGCCACCCAGAAAATTGCCATCCGGAACAATACCCAAAAAATTCTGACCTATTTCAGTGAAAAATTGAACAAGCAGATGGGGGTTTGGATGCCCGAGGAGATGATTGACACTTTTCGTGGTGGATCAAAGGGGAATGATGAAAGAGGATAAGGTAAAATGATTATTGGCGTAATGACCGTCAATGGGATCGATTTTCATCCCAATAAACGGTTGATCGAGGCTGCGCATTCCGGTCACCAGATCTTGCTTGTGAATCCCTACGACATTATCTGCACCATGGATATGAAAAAATCCGGGGGGACCTATTTTTCCGGGTTTCCCTTTTCCGGGTTTCCCATAGACGCTTCAGGTTTAATCCCGGATGTGATACTGCCCCGGCAGGGCTCGCCCATGGGGGAATACGGATTTGTCCTGCTCCGCCATTTTGTGAAGATGAAAATTCCTCTGGTTAATGGGATTGAGGGGGTGACCATTGCAAAAAATCAGTATATGACCCTCCAGGCCCTGGGGGCTGCCGGGATAGCGGTTCCAGATTCCTGTTTTATTACCCGAAAAACGAGTTTTTTCAAAGCGGTTGAACACCTGGGCGGTTTCCCGGTCATTGCCAAACAGGTGGATGGCATGGGGGGAGATGGGGTGGTAAAAATTGAAACAAGGACCCAGGCCCAAGGCTATCTGGATACCCATCTCAATCCCTTGAAGGGGATGCTGGTTCAAAAATTTTTAGATCCTTCTGGTCGCCAGGATGTGAGAATGCTGATGATCGGCGGGCGCCTGGCCGGTGCCATGGCCCTTAAACCTAGCCCCGGTGATTTCAGGGCCAATATTCATCAAAATGGCCAGGCAATTCCCATTGATCCGCCAGGGGAATGGGTGGAGATTGCCCTGAATGCGGCAAAGGCCTGTTGTCTTGAAATAGCCGGGGTAGACATGATCATTGAAAAAGGGGGGACCCCCCTGGTGGTCGAGGTAAATTACTCTCCAGGGTTCAGGGGGCTGGAAGCCGCCACTGGACGAGATATTGCCCGGCAAATTTTGGATTATGTCACCTCGGTCATCCCGATAAAAAATGACAAAAATTGATAACAATAACCATTTAACTCAGAAAATTAAGAAAAGCAGCCAATGAAAATTATTGATTTTAACCTGACCCGGGAGTCTGAATTCATCATTGCACAAGCCCGGGTGATTTTTGAAGATTGTGGTCGGCCTGAACAAAGTGTATACATTAAAACCCCTTTGTCTTTTGCCGATGGGTTTGGGGTTAATCCCGATGCTTTTTTAGTAGGTTGCCTGTTGCCGGCCCTTCACCTGGGAGAAAAAAGAATCTTTATGGATCAACCGGTCTGCCCCTTTCTCAAGGAAGGGTTAGGGGTTGCCATGAAGCTTTTGTCCCATTGGACAAAGGCGCGGCCAAATGGGGGCTACACCCCTCTTCGGATCGAGGCCAAATCCAGGGAAAATTTAAATAGTTTGATTCCCGTAAGAACCGGTATGGTCATGTCCGGGGGGATGGACTCCCTTGCCGCCCTTCGGTTAAACCGGCTGCATTATCCAAAAGATCATCCCGGATATGTACAGGATTCCTTTTTTCTCCACGGGTTTGATATTGGCGGTGTGGTTGAGCGGGGAATGAAATACCATGTGTTTGACAGGGCCATGGAAGCGATCTTAAAAATTACCAGGGATGCAGGTTCCCAGCTGATAGCGGTTTATACCAATCTGCGTCATTTGTGTGATAATAGGGAACTTTGGCTTGACAGTTTTTTCGGAGCGGTGCTGGCGGCCATGGCCCATACCTTCAGCACTCGGATAAACCTGATGTTTATCGCATCCTCCTATGACATTCCTAATCTGCATCCCTGCGGTTCCCACCCCCTGCTGGATCCGGAATATTCAAGCTATGGGGTGAGGCTTCGCCATCGGGACTATGAAATGTCCCGTTTGGAAAAAATTAAAATCGTCTCGGGCTGGGATGTGGCATTTCAAAATTTTCGGGTCTGTCTTGCCAATGTACCGGACCGCCTGAACTGCGGAAAATGTGAAAAATGTGTCCGGACTATGACGGAGCTTACCGCCCTGGGGGTGCTGCACAAGACCCAGGCCTTTGTTGAGGATGAGGTGACCCCGGAAGATATTGAGCAATTTGATATCACCATCCGGGTGCGGCCGCCTTTTTACAGACCCATGGTTCCTTTGCTCAGAGATCAGGGCCGGGATGACCTGGCCGATACCATTGAAAGGCTGTTAGACAAAACAAACGGTTAGACAATTTGCTAAAAAAAGGAAATATGAAAAAAATAGGCCTGTTATTGGCGTTGGGAAACATGCTGGGGGGGGCGACCACTTTTTTTTATTTCAAATTTTTTTTACCGACAACCGAGCACAATTCAGCCACTCCGGGATATTATGATGTCTTGATTTTTCTGGCAGGTATGACACTGCTGATTGCCCTGGGGTTTTTCCTGTTTAAAAGAAAATCGGGCAGAACCCTGTACGCGGTGGCCGAAGGTCGGCGGGACATATCCGAGTTTGACGAATCCATGGTTCACCATCTTCAAAGGAGCGCCCTCCAGTATCCCATGGTTGTTACAGTGATTTCCTTTCTGGTATGGAATCTGGCGGGTTTTATTTTTGGGTTTCTGGAACCCGTGTTCACGGCAAAAATTTTTCATCTGCCAACACCGGATCTGCTGCTTTGTCTGAGACAATTTTTAGGGATCATTCTTCTTGGCGGAGGGGTGACCTGTATGGTTCTGTTTTTTGTTCTGGAAAATGCCTGGCGTCCCCTTATACCCAGGTTTTTTCCCCAGGGCCGGTTAAACCGGGTCAAGCATGTGTTTAAAATCAGCGTCAGAAAACGGTTTTTAGTGGTCATCTTGGGAATTATCTTGATTCCCTTCCCCATTATTGCCACCACCATTGTTACAAAAATTCAACAGCTTCACCTGGCCGATGCTGTTACCCGCAGCGAGTTGATATCCTCCCTTTATTGGGAGTTGTTTTTTATTTCCATGGATTCACTGACCATTGCATTTATTCTGGCCTATTTCTTGGCAAAAAGTATCTCAACTCCATTGTTTAAGATCAAAATGGCCATCAAGGCGGTTGAAAATAATGACTTGGATTCCCGGGTGGAAATCATGTCCAACGATGAACTGGGGGATGTGGCCCAGGGGATAAATGATATGATTGTAAGCCTCAATGAAAGCCAGCGGGAAAGGGATTCCTTTGGCCGGTACATGGGCGAGGAGATCCGGGATGAGATCATGTCCGGAAGAATCTCCATGGAAGGTGAAATGAAGCGGGTGACCTTGCTGTTTTCCGATCTGAGAAATTTTACCTCTCTTGTGGAAAAAAACCATCCCCGCCAGGTGGTCAAAATTTTAAACCAGTATTTCAACGAAATGACCCTGGCCGTTAAAGCACACAAGGGGCTTATCCTTCAATATGTGGGAGATGAGATTGAGGCTGTTTTTGGGGCACCCGTGGGATTTGAGGATCACCCGGAAATGGCGGTGCAGGCGGCCCTGGAAATGAGAAAACGGTTGGCTATATTGAATATTACCCTTGAAAAACAAGGATTTGCGCCCCTGGAGCACGGGGTCGGGATCCATTCCGGGGCCGCGCTTGCCGGGAATATCGGTAGCCAGGAACGAATGTCCTATGCCCTGGTGGGGGATGCGGTGAATACCGCCTCCCGGATTGAAGGACTGACCAAAACATACGAGACGGATATTATCCTGAGCCAGACCACCCATAACCTGTTAACCGGCTCCTATGTTACCAAACAATTGGCGCCGGTCAAGGTAAAGGGAAAGGATGAAGGATTGATCATCTATAAGCTTTTGTCCTGACTCGGGAGCCAATAACTACTTGCCCGGGGAGGTTCGGGTCGCCTATTGGAATTTGCCGTGGAGATCCCGGATACGGTGACTTAAGACCGAGCATATCTGGAGGGCAATCCTGGGAAATTCCATGGCAGTTTCCTTGAATTCCTGCTTGTGCAGGGTGAGGAACTGGGACGGCTCAATGGTCCTGATGGTAGCGGATCTGGGGGCATCATCTATCAATGCCATCTCTCCAAAGGCCCCGCCGGATCCAATATGGTCCAGCATCACCTCTTTACCATCAGCCTGTTCCATGAGCACTTCCACCTTGCCCTTGATGATGAGAAATACGGTCTCGCCAACATCTTTTTGTTTGATGATGATCTGCTTCTCTGGACAATCTTGTTCATTTGTTACGGCGGCAATGGCGGCAAGTTCGGCAGCGTTTAATCCGGAAAAAATGTCAATTTCTTTTAAAAGAAGTATCTTTTCCCCCAGGGATATCTCCGTTGAATTTATGTTTTGGGGCGCTTTTGAGTTTTCCCGGCTTTTATTTAAAATCATGTGAACTTCCTTTACAATATGTTTATTGATTGAATTTTCCAACTCATTCAACTCTTCTGTTACTTGATAACGGCTGGGAGATTCCTTGATCAGATTCAACCCCATGAGAACATCCACCCAGTCTTCAGAGGTTAGCAGGTTTGTCAGAACCGTCTTACCTTCCGGATCCAGTTTGGGGATCTTAACAATTTTTCGTGCCTCTGCCAGGGTCATGGCCGGGGTGGGGCTTTCAAGCAGGGGAAGCATGGAATTAAATGTTTTTCGGTCCAGAATGTCGTTGAGCAATTCAATGGCATTGGCCCTTTGCCGGGTGTCAGGGGAAAAAATACCCCGCCAGGCGGTTCTCATTCTCCCTGTCTGGTCATGGATGGCAAGGACCCGGATGATATTTTCAAGTACCAGATCCTTTTTTTGCAACAGATGTTCACTTGCAAGATCCCGCATTTTACCTTCTGGAAGATGGGCCAGATTTTCTTCCATGGCAAGGTAGGTATAGCTTTTGCTCAGGTTTTTCTTGGCAAACATCAGGATTTCAAACTCTTTTATGTCTAGATGTTCCAACAGTTGAAACAAGCCCCTTCGAATCCTGGTACTGGGCATCCCTAAGGATTCAACTAAAAGTTTGCTGTTTTGAAATTCGCTTGTCTGTATTTTTTCCTTGGCAAATTCATGGATGGAATCTGTGTTGTCACCCAAAAGAAGGATGGCTTTTTTCAGGGATAGATCATTATTGATTTCCAGGGCATCCAGGCCTGCCATTCTGACATCGGATCGATCATAGGTCAGATAGGAGAAAATAACGGTATTTAATTCCCTGGCTTTCAACCGGGACAACGCTCTGATAATGTCCGGAATGATGGGGTCAATATTTTTTTCCGACAGGATGGCAAGCAGGCCGTCGATATATTCCCCGTCGCGACTTAGACCGGCACTGATAATACCTGATCTTCGCAGATCGTTGTCTTTTCCCCCAAGCCAGGTATCAATCATGGGACGGTACTTTTCAGGATTCCTTGAATAGAGACAAGCGGCTGCAAATCCTCTGACAACCGGGTGTTTATGTTCAATATAAGGGGTTAAATCCGTCCGCTTGATGGCGGTGATATCATTCTGGCAAACCAATTTTAATATGGCAATGGTGACTTCCGGTTCTTCTGGAGTTAAGAATGGGATCAATTTTTTGGCAGCATCTGCACGGGATGCGGGGGAGATCATTTTGATCAGGGCCAGTTGGGTGGTTGGGTCCTGTTCTTCAAGATTGTTGAGAATTTGGTTGTCCAATTTGATGGGTGAAAAATTTTTCAACAATTGGCCATACCAAATGGCATCTTTTCCCCGGGCAGATAGAAAAGAGGTTTCCAGATCAGACAACACTTTGTCCTGGTTGAAAATACTTCCCAATTCTTTCTGGTCAAGGCTCTTGATATCCAACAGATTTTTTGAAATCAAATCCTTGAGAATTATGGAATATTTAGATTTCAGTATAAAGGGCGCTGCCATCCAGGCCAGTACAAAGGGCAGGGCCACAAGGGTCAAATACCTGGGATGGAAATAGGAGCTTGAGATCAAAATCAATGTGGAACCTGTAAACAGGGCCATCCTCACCACGGTTCCCCTTAAAAAAGGTCGGATCATGTTCCGGTAGGATTCCGGGAAAAGTCCGATTAAAATGGAGTTTGCCGGCATATTGATAGTGGTTCTCAGAATGTTGGTGGACATCCTGGCATACATGGCGGCAAAGATATCAAACCGGAAGAGAAATGCAAAAAATGCAATCATGTAGTTAAAGGGGTGGAACATCAGGGCCACGGGCAGGCCCCATCGTCCGTATATCCTGCCCACAAAGAGCAGGATGATCAGGCTGATGGTATACAAGCCCCCCCTGAAATAACCAAAAAACTCGATCATGGCCGCTTCCGAGGCAAACTGGTCATTGATGGCATAGTTAAACTGATAATTCATGATGGGGATGACCACATTGGGCATAAAGGTCAGTACCAACACAATTTTGACCAGCATCGAGTCTTTCAGCAAAGGGTAGACATCCTTCAT